>DSBX01000054.1 GCA_011049385.1 Caldifarciminota bacterium
GCCGCCGCTTCGAGCCTGGCCCACCACCGGCGGCACCCGGGCCTCGATGTCGTGCGTGGTTGTCCGGGCCGAGACGCCGAGTTGGCCGACCTTCTCGCCGGTCCGGTCGTCCCGGACCGCCTTCGGGACAGCCGACAGGACCAGCGGAGAGTCCTCGCGCAGAATGGTGAGTTCGATCGGTCGGCCCGGGCTGGTGCGGGTCGCCTGGACAAGGTCGTGCCAGCTTTCCAGCGCCTTGCCGTTGGCGCTGATGATGCTGTCGTCAACCTGCAGTCCCGCGGAGTCGGCTGGGCTACCGGGCTGGACGTGCCCGACGACCGGTCGGATGCGCGTGCGGGTGTACCAAGTATCGGGTGGGACCGGCACCGAGAGCTCGATACGCGCGCCGTCGCGACGGACCGCAAGGTCAAGCCTGCCGCCCGCGGCCCGGGCGAGCCGGTCCTCGAACGTGGCGAAGTCCGGTACCGTATCGCCGCCGGCGGCGAGAATCAGGTCGCCGCTACGCAGGCCGGCCTCGGCCGCGGGCGAGTCGGGAGCGGGTTCGACAACCGGGGCGATGTAGCGCATACCGAAGATGCCGAACATCACGCTGAGCAGGACGAAGCCGAGCAGGAGGTTGGAGACCGGCCCGGCGGCGATGACCGCGGCCTTGACCGGCAGGGGCTTGTCGTTGAACCCGGTGCCCGGCGGTGTGGCAGGCTGGTCGGTGGCGGGGCCCGCGGCGGGTTCGTTCTCACCGGTCATCTTGATGTAGCCGCCCAGCGGTACCAGCGAGAGGCGGTATTCGGTGCCGCGCCAGGTCTTCTTGACCAGGGTCGGACCGAACCCGACCGAGAAGACCTCGACCGGGATGCCGCTGAGCTTGGCGACCAGCAGGTGACCGAACTCGTGAATGGTGACCAGCGCGCTGATGAAGAGCGCGACAAGCAGGATCGAGGGAATCATGTCTCTCCAGTCTGCATCTTCTGCGTGACCTCCCGGGCCAGGGCCCGGGTCTTGCGTTCCAGGTTGAGTAGCGTGGCGATGCCGGGATTCCGGGTGCGCCCGGCCCGGCAGTTGTCGAGCACAGCGGCGACGGCCTCGGCGATGCGGCCGAACCGGAGCCGGCCGGCAAGAAAAGCCTCGACCGCGACCTCGTTGGCGGCGTTGAGCGCGCAGGTCGCGGCCGGGCCGGTCTCAAGCGCTCGGCGGGCAAGGGCGTAGCAGGGAAAGCGCCCGGGCGAAATGGACTCGAAGTCGAGCCGTCCCGGCGCGGCAAGGTCAAGCGGACCTACCGGCGAGGCGAGCCGGTCCGGCCAGGTCAGCGCGTACTGGATGGGCAGGCGCATATCCGGCCGGGCGAGCTGGGCGAGCATCGAACCGTCGTTGAACTCGACCAGCGAGTGGACCAGCGACTGGGGATGAATCACCGCTTCGACCTGCCTGGGCTCGAGGCCGAAAAGTCGGGCGGTCTCGATGATTTCGAGGCCCTTGTTCATCATCGTCGCGGAGTCTACCGTTATCTTGCGGCCCATCCGCCAGGTCGGGTGGCGGAGGACGGTCTGCACCGTCGCGTTGGCGCGCGGGGCGGCGCGCCGGAATGGCCCGCCCGAAGCGGTGAGCACGACCCGGCGAACCTCGCGGGCACGGCCCGAGCGCAGGCACTGATGCACCGCGGATAGTTCCGAGTCCACCGGAATGACCTCGGTGCCGTGGTGGGCGGCAAGACGCATCACCGGCCCGCCGAAGCCGACCAGGATCTCTTTGGTTGCGATGGCCAGGCGCCGCCCCCGCTCCAGCGCCGCGACCGAGGGCAGGACGCCGATAGTGCCAGCCATCGCCATGACGTGGATTTCGGTGCGGCGGTCCGCGGCAATGTCAAGCAGGCCGTCCAGCCCCCAACCCACCTTGCAGGCGGGTTCGAGCAGGCGGCGGGCGCGGCGGCAGGCCGCACCATCGGTAAGCACGACCCGGGTTACGCCGAACCGCCGGGCCTGTGCGGCAACGGCACGCGCCGAAGCCCGGCAGGCCAGCGCCGCGACTTCAAACCGGTCCGGCATGCGCCGGATGACGTCGAGCGTTGCCCGGCCGATACTGCCCGTCGAGCCGTAGACCGCGACGCGCCGTCTTCTCACAGCAGTGCTTTGACGAGCGCGATGTCTGCGGGGAAGGTGACTTTGATGTTGGGGCCGGGCGCGGGTATCAGCCGGGGTCGGATGCCGAGCAGTTCCACGAGCCGGCAGTCGTCGGTCGCTTCAGCCCCGGCGGCGTGTGCCCGGCGCAGGAGCGGAAGCGGGAAAAACTGCGGGGTTTGAACTGCCCACAGCCCGGTCCGGTCTACCGTTCCGATGATGCGGCCGCCGTTCGCGCGTTTGAGGGTGTCGGTAACGGGCGCGGCATAGGCGGCGGGGAGACGGCCCGCGGCGGCGAACCCGGCCGCAAGCATCGCCGGGGTCAGCAGGGGGCGGGCCGCGTCGTGCACCGCAACCCGGCCGCGTTCGGGCAGGGTCGCAAGTCCCCGGGCGACCGATTCGCGCCGGGTTTCGCCGCCCGCGATGACGGCAACGAGTCGGTGAATGCCGGAGGTCCGGCAGAGGCGGCGGACCGCGGCCACGCGTTCGGGCAGGGTTACCACCGTCCAGCCCGAGACCGCCGGGCATTGGTTGAAGGCGCGGAGGGAGTACCAGAGCAGGGGGCGGCCGTTCACGCGTCGGAACTGCTTGGGCCTGCCGAAGCGCGTGCCCCGGCCGGCCGCGAGGATGATGCCCCAGTCCCGCGCCGGCATCAGTCGGCGACAGGCGCGAAGTGGCCGATGTGCATCGCCTCCCGGACCAGCGCCATTGTTGCTTCGCCCTCGGTCCGGGCTCGGGCCGAGCCTGTGCGGAGGATGTCCCAGACATCATCAGGACGGGTGGCCAGTTCGTTCCTTCGCTCGCGGATCGGGTCGAGGAAGCGGTTCAGCGCCTCGATGAGCATCTTCTTGCAGGCGACACAGCCGATGGTCCCCGCGCGACAGCGTTCTTCGACCTCGGGCACCGCGTCGGGGTTGAAGGCCTGGTGATAGGCGAAGACGGTGCAGACCTCTGGGTGTCCCTTGTCGGTGGGGTGGATGCGGGCCGGGTCGGTCTTGGCCTGGCCGACCTTGGCGCGGACCGTCTCGGCCGGGTCCGAGAGGTAGATGGCATTGCCGAGGCTCTTCGACATCTTGGCGTTGCCGTCCAGTCCGGGCAGGCGCGGCATTATCATCGGTTCCGGTTCCACCAGCACCTCGGCGTAGAGCGTGTTGAAGCGCCGGGCGATCTTCCGGGTGAGCTCGATGTGGGGAAGTTGGTCCGCGCCGACCGGGACGAGATGCGCGCGGCAGAAGGTGATGTCCGCGGCCTGGCTCACCGGGTAGCCGAGGAAGCCGTAGGGCATTGATTCCTCGAAGTTGTGCTGGGCCGCCTCGGTCTTGATGGTCGGGTTGTGCATCAGTTGGTTGACGGTCACCAGGTTCGAATAGAGCACGGTCAGTTCGGCGATGGCCGGCACCATCGTCTGGATGAAAATCGTTGACTTCGCCGGGTCCACCCCGCAGGCGATGTTGTCGAGCGCGACGTTCATTATGTGCTCGCGCAGGCGCTCGGGCCGGTCGAAGTTCGTCGTCAGTGCCTGGGCGTCGGCGATGATGATGAAGGTCTCGTATTCATCCTGGAGCCGGGCCCGGTTCGCGACCGAGCCGACATAGTGCCCGAGATGAAGCGGGCCGGTCGGCCGGTCGCCGGTGAGGATGCGTTTCCTATTCACGGGCGGATTATAACCTTGAGACAGAGAGGGTCAAGGAAGACCCCCGGCTGCCCGGGGCTGCTCCCGGACAGGCGGGGCCGGTTTGACAAGTTGCACGCGTGTCGTATATTGGCAAAGAGTATGCATGAGCGCAGGTTTCGACTCTGTGGCCGTCACGGACAATCAAGTCTGTGGATGGCACTTGCCGCATTCCGAAGGAGAGTAGCTTGAAGGTCAGCACGATTCTCTATTCCTGCATGATGACCGGGTTCATCCTCGGTACGTTTTCTTGTGGCTCGCGCGGGCGTCCCGCTGTTCTGGTCAATTCGGAAGGTGCGATGTTCCGTGGTGGACTCGGGCGTACCGGCGTGGCGGTCCTCGCCGGGGACGAGGGGGCGCAGGCGCAGTTGCTGACCGAGCCTCGGCAACTGGCTTGGCGTTTTTCCGCCGGCAGTCCGATTCACTCTTCACCGGTCGTGGCGGGCGGACTGGTATACTTCGGCACGATCGGCGGTTCACTGTTTGCGGTTGATGAAGAGACCGGGGTGGAATGCTGGCGCCATCGCACCGGCGGTGCCATCGAATCCTCCCCCGCGGTGGCCGGGGGAGTGCTCTACTTCGGCTCCAACGACGGCTATGTCTATGCATTGGACGCGCTGACCGGGAGTCTGCGCTGGCGGTTCCGAACCGGGCATAACGTTGCCAGTTCTCCTGCGGTTGCCGGCGGTATGGTCTACTGCGGCGCCAGTGACGGGCATCTCTATGCTCTCGACGCAGCAACCGGGTCGGAGCGCTGGCGGTTTGAAACAGCGGGCGGCGTGGTCTCATCGCCGGCACTGGCTGACGGCATCGTCTACTTCGGTTGTCTGCACGGGTTCTTCCATGCGTTGGATGCGGCGAGCGGCAAGCTCCGCTGGCGGGTTGAGGTCGGGGATGCGTTCATCTCCACGCCGGCAATCGTGGACGGCGTGCTCTACGTCGGAGGGCAGGATAGGCGACTCTACGCGTTGGATGCAGAGAGCGGAGTTGTCCGCTGGAGCTTCCTGGTGGATACCCGCGAAGGCTGGATTTCCTCTTCCCCGGCAGTGACCGGCGAACTCGTCCTCTTCGGTTCGATGGATTTCAGCTTCTATGCCCTGGACCGTGAGGAAGGAACGTTGGCCTGGGAGTTCGCGACCGACAGCCGGGCGTTCTCATCGCCGCTCGTGTCCGGCAGCGTGGTGTGTTTCGGGAGTGATGACGGACATCTCTATGCTCTTGATGCCGCCACCGGAGACGAAATCTGGCGATTCGCGGCCGAAAGCAAGGTTTCGGCGTCGCCGGTTCTATCCGGTAACCGGCTGTTCCTGGCCTGCTACGGAGGGTACCTCTATGCCCTCGAAGAGAGGCCGAGTCTCTAGCTTGACAGGCAGGGATTGGAGACTACAATCGAATTGTCCGGTTTGGCTGAAGCGGAGACGCAATGGAAGAACTGGGATCGGCTCTTGTGTTCGCGTTCGACGCCGCAGTCGCCTCTCTGTTTCGGTTTTCACCGTGCAAGACGTGGGCGCGGCGATGCAAGCCGGGTGAACCACGTCACAAGACGCAAAACCCTCACGAAGGAGGCACAATGCGAAGGCTGACAATTCTGCTGGCGGTACTTACCATTACCGCACTGGCAGGCAATGCGGCTCTGACCGCGGCCGCACCTCGGGATATCTCAGCGACAACCGACATGGTCGGCTCTCCCCAGACGGGACTCGTTCCGGTTGGGGAGCCGATGACCGACAATGACCCGTTCCCCGAGGAATGGAACTTCCCGGTTACCGGTTTCGACCAGGCGCTCTACACCGTCGGTGTGTGCGCGGTCGGCAACGAGATGTGGGTGACCAGCGGCGGCGGCGGCTCGTACTCCGCGGTCATCTCGGTGTACAGCCTGCCCGGCCGCGATTCCATTACCCGCATCAACCAGCCGATCTCGACCACCGGCTGGGGTATGCGCGATATGACCTGGCACCCGACGCTGGATGAGGTCTACTCGACCGGCGGCGCGGACGGCGCGCGCCGGCTCCAGATAATGGACGGAACGTCCCGGACGCTCAAGTCCCAGGTGACCATTCCGTCTCCGGCGCCGGTGACGCTCAGGTTGATGGCGCTGGACGGCGACGACTCGCTCTACACCTCGAACTTCAACAACAACCCGACGAAGTTCTCGCCGGTTGCTCCTCACGGCCCCCGAGCGTTCAACTTCAACCAGCCGACCGACCACTCGATGTACGGTGCGGCGATTGACATCGCGGGCGGTTACCTCTGGAACTACAACGAGACGCCAACGGTGGGCCCCAAGCTGGTGCGCCACGACTTCCCGGCGATGACCAACCGCCAGGTGTATCCGGTTACCGGTGCCACCAAGTACGGCGGCGGTGCCTCGATGTGGGGCAATGAGTTCTTGCTCGTGCTGGACCAGAACGACCCGGCCGATATCGTGCGTTGTCTCCGGGTCGGCGGAACGCCCAACGCCGCCGATGTCGGCGTCAGCACGATTCTCGCGCCGACCGGCAGCATCGCTCCGGGCAACGTGACGCCGCGGGTGACGATCAGGAACTTCGGCACCGACCCGCAGTCCAACATCCCGGTGCACATCGTGATTGACGATGGGGGTACGCCGGTGTATACCGCCAACCTGACGCATCCGGGTCCGCTTGCTCCGGGCGCGAGCGCAGACGTCAGCTTCTCGCCCGACTGGAACGCGCCGCAGGGCAGTTTCGGTGTGACGAGCTGGACCCTGCTGGCCGGTGACGAGAACCCGGCCAACGACACGGCGCGCGGGACGGTCAACGTGACCGCCCTTGCCTGGGAGC
>DSBX01000358.1 GCA_011049385.1 Caldifarciminota bacterium
GAGCCGGGCCACATCGAAGTCCCGACCGGTCTTGCGGCGCTCGATTTCGGCCAGCGCCTGCTCGACTTCGGGCCGGAGTTCGGAGTCCGGGTAGAGCAGGAGGAAGTCGGAGAGCAGTTCCTGCGCCTTGTTCAGGGGCTGTTGGTCCCGCGCACCGGCCGGGGCCGAGCGGAGCCAGGCCAGGCCGAGCTTGTAGTTGGCATCCTGCTGATAGCGGGCGTTGGGAAAGCTCCGCAGGTAGAACTCGTATTCGACCTGCGCTTCGTGGTAGTCGCCGCGTCGGAAGTGGCTTTCGGCCAGCCAGTACTGGGCGTCGGCGGCTTCGCGACTGCCCGGGAAGTTGAAGATGACCCAGGTGAGCGCTTCCTCGGCCTGGGCAAAGCGGCCGGCTTCGAACGCGACCAGCGCGGAATCGAGGGCGGCCGCGGAGTTGCCCGGGCCCTTGAAGGCGGCCCGTTTCGGACAGCCGGCGGCGATGAGGAGCATCGCGGCCAGCGCGGGCAGGAGAAGCAGGACCGGGCGCGGCCGGGCGCGTGTCATCCTGCCGGCGCCATTCTGCCGGCTGTTGCGACCACGAGCCGGGTGAGTTTGGGCTCGGCTTCGGCGGCGACGCGCAGGACCTCGGGCAAATCCACCGGGCGCATCGCGTCGGGCAGGCCCATATCGGTCACGACCGAGAGGCCGAGTACCGCAAGCCCGGCGTGGCGGGCAACGATGACCTCGGGTACGGTTGACATCCCGACCAGGTCCGCGCCGATGATGCGGACCCAGCGGTACTCGGCGCCGGTTTCGAGGTTCGGGCCGGTGACCCAGGCGTAGACGCCGCGCTTGAGCGGCAGGCCGAGTTCGAGGCCGGTCCGGGCGGCGAGTTCGACCAGTTCCGGGGTGTAGACCGCGTGCATGTCCGGGAAGCGCGGGCCGAGCGAGTCGTCGTTCGGGCCGCGCAGGGGGTTGTGGCCGGTGAGGTTGATGTGGTCGGTGATGATGCAGATGTCGCCGGCCCGGAACTGCGGGTTGACCCCGCCCGAGGCGTTGGAAACGATGAGCGTCTCGATGCCGAGTTCCTTCATCACCCGGACCGGGTGGGTGACCGCGTCGAGCTCGAAGCCCTCGTAGTAGTGGAACCGGCCCTGCATCAGCGCGACCGGCAGGCCGTTGAGATGGCCGAGGACGAGACGACCCTGGTGGCTGGCGACGGTCGGTTCCGGGAAATGGGGGATGTCGGAATAGGGGATGGCGACCGGGTCGGCAATCTCGTCCGCGAGCCGGGTCAGGCCGGTGCCGAGGATGATGCCGGCCGCGGGCACGAGCCCGGTCCGGGAGCGGATCGCCGCGGCGCTTTCAAGGGCCCTGGACTTCACTGTCTCCGCTTGGCCGATGGTTTCTCCCACTTTTCGACCAGGGATTGGAACGAAGAGGCGATGCCGCGAATCTGGCTCAGAAGCACGTCACGCTCGTTCTGCAGGCGTTCGACTTCCTGCGCAAGGCGGGCGGCTTCGGCCTCGGCCTGCTCGACAATCTGCCGGGCCTGTTCTTCGGCCGCGGCGCGCATCGCCCGGCAGTCTTCTTCGGTCTTCCGGCGTTCGTTGACGCACTGTTGTTCCAGCGCCTCGCGCCGGTCCTCGGCGGTTTTCCGGGCGGTGAGCAGGGTTTCCTTGAGCAGGTCCTCGGTGCGGTGGTACTGGTCCAAGCGGCCGGAGAGTTCGTCAACCTTCTCGGCCAGCGTGCCGCGGTCCTTACGCAGGGACTCGACCTCACGGGCGACGAGGTCGAGGAAGGCCTGCACCTCGCGGGGCGAACAGCCGCGCAACTGGCTCGCGAAGGTCTTCTTGCGTATGTCAATCGGGGTGATGGACATCAGTGGGGATTGTATCGGAAAGCGCCCGACGGTTCAAGCCTCGCGGCAGGACGGCCCGGCCTCACGCGAGCGCCTGTTCGAGGTCGGCCCGGATGTCGCCGACGTCCTCGATGCCGACCGAGACCCGAACCAGGCCCTCGGTTATCCCGGCCTCACAGCGCTGGTCCTCGGTCATTCCGGCGTGGGTCATCGAGGCCGGGTGCTGGATGAGGCTCTCGACCCCGCCCAGGCTGACCGCGAGCGCGCACAGCCGGGTCGCGTTCATCATCCGCCGGCCGGCGTCGAACCCGCCCCTGAGCTCGAATGATATCACCCCGCCCGGGCCGGACATCTGGCGCCGGGCCAGTTCGTACTGGGGGTGGCTGGCGAGGCCCGGGAAGTGGACGCGTTCGACCGCGGGATGGCTCTCCAGGAACTCGGCGATCGCCTGCGCGTTCTCGCAGTGGCGCTGCATCCGCAGGGCGAGCGACTTGATGCCCCGGTGGACGAGGAAGGACTCGAACGGTGACAGCACGCCGCCGTAATGGTTGAGCGCCCGTCGGTAGAGGCGGTACAGTTCCTCGTCCTTGACGATGATGGCGCCGCCGATGACGTCGGCGTGGCCGTTCAGGAACTTGGTCAGCGAGTGGATGACGACGTCCGCGCCGAGTCGGAGCGGCTGTTGCAGGATCGGGCTCATGAAGGTGTTGTCCACGATGAGCCGGGCGCCGCGTTCGCGGACCAGGCCGGCCAGCGCGGCGATGTCGGATATCGCCAGGGTCGGGTTGCCCGGCGTCTCGATGACGACCAGCTTCGTGGACGGCCGGAAGGCGGCCCGGACCTTGTCGAGGTCGGTCGTGTCCACCATCGAGGACTCGACCCCGAAGCGGGACAGGAAATCGGTGAGGAACGTGCAGGTCGGGCCGTAGACCGCCTTCGAGCAGATGACGTGGTCGCCGGCCGAACCGAGGCCGGCGATGGCGGTGCTGACCGCGGCCATCCCCGAAGCGGTGGCGAGCCCGTGCGTGCCGCCTTCCAGTGCCGCGAGGCAGTCCTCGAACGCCTTGACGGTCGGGTTCAGCATCCGGGTGTAGATGTAGCCGGTCTCGCGCCCGGCGAAGAGGGCGGCGCCGTGGTCCGCATCGCGGAAGCGGAAGGTGGAAGTGGCGACAATCGGGGTCACCACCGGCCCCTCGGTCTCGGGCTGTCCGGCGTGCACGCAGTGCGTGGCGGGCTTGTGGTCTGGGTTCATCCGGTGTTCCTTTCTGCTAGACGCCAGTAAGGATGCCCGGTGTGACGCCGGAGTCAAATTCCCCGGGGGTCGTTGACTTGGCGGGTGCGGGCGGTAACATTCGGCGATGTTTGCGTTTCTGACGATTGTCCTCCTGGCGCTGGCACCGGGGGAGAGGCTCGACTACGACGTCCGGCTCGGCCCGGTTTCGGTCGGCAGGCTGGAGCTGGCGACGCTGGACCCGGACACGGTCCGGGGCGACAGCGGCCGCCGCTTCCGGGCGACTATCGAGCTTGCCCTGCCGCTGGTCTTCCGCGCTCGCTACGTGCTCGATTCGTGGGCCACACCCGAAGAACTGCTGACCCTGCGCTCGGGCAAGAAGACGGTGGAAACGCGCTATCGGGCGCAGTGGCGCGCGGACTACTTCGATTCGCTGGCGGTCTACTCCGACGGCGACACCCTGTCGCTCGAGCAGGCGGCCCGGGACCTGCTGACCGCCTGGCAGTACCTGCGCACCCTCCCGCTGGCGACCGGCGACACCGCCCGGTTCTTCGTCCACAGCGACCGCCGCAGTCAGAACGTGACCGTCGTCGCCCGCGGCCATCGCACCGTCGAGACCGAATGCGGCAGGTTCCGCGTGCTCGAACTGGCCCAGCTCGGCAGTGGGCTGGTCGGCACGATGCTCCGGTCCGACGACCAGCGCCGCCTGCCGGTGCTCATCCGGACCAGCATCACCGGCGTGCCGGTCACCGCGCAACTGCGGGCCATCGGCACCGGGGAGGAAGGATGAGCCTCTACGCGGTCATCCTCTGCGGCGGGCGCGGCGAGCGGTTCTGGCCCCGCTCGCGCCGCCGTTGCCCCAAGCAGTTCATCAGCCTCTTCGGCTCCACCTCACTCCTTCAACTGACGGACGAGCGGATGCGCGGGCTCTGTCCCGCGCCGCGCCGGCTCTTCGTTGCGCCCGGCGGCTTTCGTGAACTTGTCGAGCGCCAGGTGCGTCCCCGGCCCGGCAACCTCATCATCGAACCGGCCGGCCGCAACACCGCGCCGGCGATTGCGCTCGCCGCGGCCCACCTCATCGAGCGCGACCCGGACGCGGTGATGGCGGTCCTGCCCTCGGACCACATCATCACCGGCCAACGCGCCTACGAAGCCTCGCTCCGTCTTGCCGTCGCGCAGGCCGGGCGCGGCCGGCTCGTCACCTTCGGCATCCCGCCGACCCGGCCCGACACCGGCTACGGCTACGTCCAGCTCGGGCCGAAACTCGGCGGCCGCGGCCGCCTCACCGCGCACCGCGTCGCCGCCTTCCGCGAGAAACCGGACGCGGCCACCGCGGTCCGCTACGTCAAGTCCGGCGACTACCTCTGGAACAGCGGGATGTTCGTCTGGCGGGCGGACGCGGTCCTCGCCGCCTTCGAACGGCTCCTGCCCGAGTTCCACGACCGGCTCGCCGCCTGCCGCCGGGCCGGGATGACCGACCGGGCGGTGCGGGCGCTCTACCGCCACGCGCCCGCCATCTCGATAGACTACGCGATAATGGAAAAGGCCGACAACATCGCGGTCGTCCGCGCCGGCTTCGGCTGGGACGACGTCGGCTCCTGGCTCGCGCTGGAGCGCCACCTGCCGGCAAGCCCGGGCGGCAACCACTTCCGCGGGCCGGCGGCCGCGCTCGGGGCGGAGAACTGCATCACCGACACCGATACCGGCGTCATCGCCCTGCTCGGGACGCGCGACCTCGTTGTCGTCCGCTCCGGCGACGCGGTGCTGGTCGCACACCGCGACGCGCTCGGGCGGATGCGCGAACTGCTCAAACAGCTCGAACTCCTGCCCGCGGGCCGGAGGGAACTGTGAAGCTCCTCTTCGCCAGCCGCAACACCGGCAAGGTGACGGAAGTCGCCCAACTCCTCGAAGGCACCGGCTGGCGGGTGATGGGCCTCTCCGCCGCGGGCACGGAGGTCGAACTGGTCGAGAGCGGGATGACTTTCGAAGACAACGCCCGGATGAAAGCCCGGCAGGCCGCGCGGATATTCAACGACTGGACCCTGGCCGACGACTCCGGGCTCGAAGTGGATGCGCTGGGCGGAGAGCCGGGCGTCTTTTCCGCCCGCTACGCCGGGCCGAAGGCCGGCGACGCGGACCGGGTCCGGCTCCTCCTCGACAAGCTCATCGCGGTGCCGGGCGAGAAACGCACCGCCCGCTTCCGCTGTGTGATGTGCCTGGTGGACCCGGCCGGCGAAGACCGGCTCTTCGAAGGAAAGGTCGAAGGCACGATATCACACCACCCGCGCGGCACCTCCGGCTTCGGCTACGACCCGGTCTTCATCCCGAAAGGTGAAGCCCGCACCTTCGCCGAACTCGGGCTCGACCACAAGAACCGCATCAGCCACCGTGCGGTGGCGGTCCGGGCGGTCGTCGCCCATCTCAGGACGAAAGTCTCGATGCCCGGCTCGGCCAAACCGGCACCGGGACCGGGCGGGCCCGGCCGGTCCGGCGGCACCTCCGGCTTCCCCGGCTTCGGCTACAGCCCGCCCGACCTCAGACCTTGAACCCGGCCGGCGGCTCGGGTAACATATCGCGGTTACGGGGAGTAGCGCAGCCAGGTTAGCGCACCACGCTTGGGACGTGGGGGTCGCAGGTTCGAATCCTGCCTCCCCGATGCGCCAGTAGCTCAGATGGACAGAGCATCGGATTTCTAATCCGATGGTCGGGGGTTCGAGTCCCTCCTGGCGCGCTTTGTTCGATACGTGACCCGACCTCCTTCTGTTTCCTGGGCGATTGCAGTTCTTCCCGCTTGACAGGGAAACTCCGCGGAGTAGATTCCTTGCCATGAGGGCCATCATCACCATTCTGTCCGTCACCCTGCTCCTGGCCTGCCAAGGCGGTCCGTCTCTCGAACAGGTCGCGATCGAAGCAACTCCCCGTCCGCTGGACATCGTCCTTGTATTGGATCAGTCAAGCAGTATGCGCTGGACCGACCCTGAAAATAACCGGGTTGAAGCCTCCCGCTTCTTCGTCGACTTCCTCAGCTCCTACTGGGCCCGTGAGCAGGACCATCGAGTCGGACTGGTCAACTTCGGAGACAAGAAACCTCCCAACCCTGAAGATGAGGTTCATTATCTCATATCGCTTGATACCGCCAACCTTGCCGAGCGAAACCGCCTGCTCGGCAGGATCAAACCACTTGACCTGGTCTACACAAGCTTCATAGAAGCCTTTCGTACCGCCAGAATCCTGTTCGACCAGGCCCCGGCGGACCGGGAACGACAGCGCGTCATCGTCCTGCTCACCGATGGAGAGCCGGATGACACTCGAAGGCTCAGCCGGGCCGCCTACTTCGAAGAACTGATACGCTACTACAACGACTCACTTGCCGGTTGCAACCTGCACGTTATCGGCCTCGATATTAACGATGGATACTGGACTAGTACACTACCATAC
>DSBX01000241.1 GCA_011049385.1 Caldifarciminota bacterium
CCGGATGCACCAGTTGCGCCGGATATACAACGTGATAGCCCAGGCCTATGAACTGGCCCGTGACGATACTCAACTCGAAAACGCGAAGACCCGTCTTGTTCTGCTTCGGCCCCAGCTCGCCTATGCGGCCGGCCGGATAAAGGAACTGGACAAGCTGTGCCGGGAGTTACAACGCAGGATACAGAACTGCGAGAACCTCGATGCCATTGAGGAGTTGTACTATTTCACCCAGGCGGTGGTGGCTTACCACCGCGGAGACTAGGAGGAAGCATGGCAACCTATCTGACAATAGTCCTAAACATGGAATGCGTCACCGGCCTGCATATCGGAGCCGGCGGCAAGAGCATGGAAATCGGCGGGATTGACGCGCCGGTTATCAGGCACCCGATTGGCAGCAAACGCCCGTATGTGCCGGGCAGTTCGCTCAAGGGGCGAATGCGCAGCCTGCTGGAACACTACCTCGAACTGGCCGGTGACGGAGTTACGATGCGTGAGTTCAATGGTATCCGGCGGCACGAATGCCCGGACCGAAACACGGCGAAGGATTGTAAGGTCTGCCGTTTGTTTGGCTCGACCGGCGACAAAACACAGGGGATGGAAGGCAACAACCACCCGGCCCGGCTTCGGTTTCTCGATGGCGAACTCACACCTGCCGGCATCGCCAACCTGACCGAAGACGGTATCCTCGTTACTGAAGCCAAGATGGAGAACACGCTCGACCGGCTGACCTCGGCCGCGATGCCGCGGACCATCGAGCGCGTGCCCGGTACCGCAGAGTTCAACATAAGGCTCATCCTGCGAGTCGACGCGGACAAAAAGGAAGAGGATTTCGCGACCATCAAGACCGGACTGGACCAGATAGCGTTCGCCGGGCTGGGCGGACATGTATCCCGGGGCTACGGCCATGTCAAATGGACCTCTTGTGATGTATTACCGCCAGACATTGGCGATGCCAACATACTCAAGACCGTCCTGCAACCGGTCCTTGCAGGCAGGAACGGCTAGCCCGACTCGGGAGCTGCAGGAGATGTGGCACATCCTCAAGCTTACTCTGACCGGCCCGCTGCACGTCGGACATGACATTGCCGGTGTCGGTATCGAGAACGTCCAGCCCTGGGCTCATTCGGATACGCTTTACAGCGCGCTCATCAGCGCGGTCGCGGAGGAAAAACCTTCCCTTCTCGATAAGCTACTGAATGCCGACTTTCGGATGACCTCCTGTTTCCCCTGGAGCGGCGAAAACTACTACCTGCCCCGGCCACTGGCGCCGGTCCCAGCCTGGTTCACCAGTCGGGCAACCCGGGTACGGGCGACAGACTGGCTGGATTTGCACGGGTTCTTTGCCTGGCAGACCGGCCGGTTTCTTCCAAACGCGGATGTGCACTTAGCCACTGGCATTCAGGCCGGAAGCGCGAGCGTAACCAGGGTCAGACCGCGCAACGCCCTCGACCGCTTGACCTCGGCTTCGATGCTCTACCATTGCGGCGAGGTATACTTCAAGTCGGGCTCCGGCCTGTATTTTGTGCTCGATGCGGACAACGGCGTGGTTGACAGAGTCGCAGAAGGACTCGAAATCCTTGGGCGACTAGGACTTGGCGGCAGGCGCAGTACCGGCGGGGGACGGTTCAGATTCGAGCAGCTCAGCGCCGAAGACTCTGAGTGGCGGAGGATTAGAAATGCCGAGGGTGACGCTTCAACGTTACTTTCGCTCTGGTACCCTACAGCACAAGAGAAGCGAGGACTAACGGATGATTCGGTTGCGTATCGGCTCGTTCCGCGCCGGGGCTGGGCGTACTGGTCTATGCTGGGCAGTCAGATGAAACGCAACCCGGTTCAAATGCTGGGAGAAGGCTCCGTATTCCGAACCGAACCGAAGGGCGGGGAGCCAGTTGACCTTGCGCCGGCCGGAGCGCCGCAGAAGGCCCTGCGCTGGGGGCGAGCGTTCTCGGTAAGGCTCAACCTTGCCGGATGGGAGGAGCAGTGAGTATGTCATCCTGCCGGGTGCACCTTCGCACGCTTTCGCCGGTTCGCATTGGCTGGCCCGCGCCGAAGCACGGAGACGGGATGATCGTCATTGGATTACGGGCCTATGTCGTGGACCCCTATCGTCTGGCCTTGGAACTGGAACGACGGGGTCTGCTCGAAGCCTACATAGAATACGCCGGTCCGGGCGGCAACTACCTGCTCGGCGTTGAAGACATTACGAACTGGCAAACGTTCCTGTCACGCCTGCATCAAGCCGGCACCGCAGCCGAGCCAAGCCCGGGCAAGAGGATATGGGAGCTGCTTCCGAATTCGATTCGAGACACGATAAGCCGGACTGCGGGAACCAGGCGAGCCTCGCCGCAGCCTGAAGACACGAGTGCCGTTATCAACGCGCTGAACACCTCGGTTCTCAGCAACACCGGTTTATACGACGCTGATAACTTCGCGGAAGTAGACCTCAAACGAAAAGAGCGTTGTCTGCTGGGACTTCGCACACCTCGTACTCCTGAGCAGACCCGAGAGCTTAACCGTTCCCTTCTGATGTCCAGCTATCGAAACCTGCTGAAAAGGAGCTCCGAAGGGCTGACCGGCTTTCTTGAGGCCAATCTTCCCGGCGCGGAAGTCGAAGCACTCGCCCGGGCGGTGGCAAGCGGGGTAGTGCACGCCGGAAGGGCGGGAGGGTTCATCCAGAATGGCGTGGGCCGTTATATGATACCCGGCAGCTCCGTTAAGGGATGTCTGCGGACCGCGGTAGTGTTTCATATGCTGGAAAGAATTGGCATGACCGACCCGGACAAATATGAAGAATTCCTGCCCCGCTCCGCCGCGAGCAAAGCGCGAAACTTCTGGCGCTTGTCCGGCCGCAAGCGCGTGAATGACCAGCGGACGTTCTCCAAAGGGATGGTCGGCGCCCTGCTCGGCCCGGAGCCGCATCAGGACCTGTTCCGGGCGGTGCGCATCCCGGATATTGAACTGCCGGACAATTCGGTGCGTGATGAAAGAGCGGTCGTGTACTGCATCCAGGGGCGTAGTCTTCGCCGGTCGAGAACGGCTGACCGCCCGATTCCTTGTCAATGTATCATCGAAAATACCGAAATCGAGTTCCGGCTCGATGTGAACTTGACACTCCTCAGTCGACTTGCTGCGGAGCTCGGGGTAGAAACACCGTTCAACGACGCGGCCGGGTTGGTGACGCTGGGTACAGAGTTTGCCGCCCGAGTCTGGGCACACGAGCGCGCCGAGTGGCAGGGGTTGACCGGCGAAAACCCGGGTGGGATTCCCGATTTCTATGGAGAGAATTCGGATCCGGTCCTGCGCCTGGGTTGGGGTACCGGGATGACCGGGACGACCGTCATCCTGCTGCTCGACCAGGCCCTGCGTACCGCCCTGCGGAACGTGTCCGCCGGTAGGGACAAGGGCGGTGCTGGCCCGCGTTCGCGAAGACTGATTGAGCGAAATCAACGCCTTGAAGCCCCGCTCGGCTGGATGTTGGTCACCAGCGTAGAGGCTTTATGAGCAAGACTATCATAACTCTGGTCGGCACCTCGTTGCTCAGCAATTGGTTGTCCGACCAACTCCAGAAGTCCCAGGTAACCGATGAGGACAGTCAGAAGGGTGCAAAAGAAAAACTAGATGCTTATAGAAGACATTGCGCAACAGATGACCTGAGCTATGCGTCCCCAGTATCCGAATGGGTCAAAGCTCTGAACCCCGATTTGAACTACGATGCGTTACCCGCGCTAGCCGCCCAACTGAAAAACTACATCCATAGCGAACCCCAGAAAGCTTCGGCCGAAGTATCTTCCCTGTCGGATTCGGACCTCAACGGTAGCAGACTGGTGCTCGTAACAACCAATACCGTTGAATGCCGGGTCTGCGCCATAGCATTGGAGCAGTACTATAAGGCTATAAGCTCATTCAGCGACGGCGTCTGCGTCACAACAATTGACGGGCTAAAAGACAGTAAAACCTTCCCCCGGGGTCTGACCCAGCTTGCCGCGAAACTGCAGGAGCTTGTCTGCGAGGTGACGAACGCCCGCAACGAAGTCCTCATCAACGCCACCGGTGGGTTCAAGCCCGAGGCCGCTTATGCAACGCTGGTCGGACTGCTTGAAGGAGTACCCGTTTTCTACCGGCATGAGAGTTTCAAGCGCAATGCCAAACTGCCGGCCCTGCCGCTTGGTCTCGACTACCGGGAATGGAGCCGGCGCTATCCCCTGCTGGAGGCGATTCATGGCCGGCCGCAAGCTCAGGTTGACGCCTATTACAACGCCCTGCCGGTCTCATTTCAGAATTTGTTCGATAAAGACCAAGACACTTACCTGCTGACCCCGCTGGGCCTGACACTTCTAAATCAATTCCGGCAGGAACGGTTCGGCGAGCAACTGCGCGAACCGGCCGGCCTGCTTGACTGCCTGGTCCGGAATGACGGTAAGCCGGACCTTCGGGATTTCTTCACCCGGCTTGCCGAAATCGGCCCCAAACTCTGGTTCGGGGACAAGGTGCCGGAAATGGCCGACCACGCCCGTTATCATCACACCAACCTGTTGATTATTGCCGAGCTGATGCTTGTGCCGATGATGAAGCCATCTGATGGACGGGCCTCCCTGCTCAAGCCGGAAGAGCTATTTACACTGCTCTGCACTATCTACTTCCACGACTGGGGACACGTGCTATCCCGTCTGGAAGGCGTTGACCGGCCGTTGCTGCCGACCGAGGTCCGGGAGTACCACCATATCCTCGGCTACGAACGGTTGAAATGCCAAACCTGGCAGAAATGGCTTATAGAGCAGGGGCTCTGTTGGACCAACAATGACCCGGACAAGCTCTGGAAAGACTACCTGGAGACAATCGCCACCATCGGCCTGTTCCACCGGCAGAAGATGCCACTGGCCGGCACTGAACCCTATATCTGCCAGCTTACCAAAGAGGAGTACAGTCCGCTCTGCAAGAGGGAACTCAAGTTCGAAAACGAGCCCTTCTGTACCAAGCGCGCAGTATTCATCGCCGCGCTGTTCCGTATCATAGACTCACTGGATAACCAGTGGGACCGGATGGGCCTTGAAGGTGAAGTCGAGGCCCGGGCTGCGGTTATGGAAAATGACCTTGGGACCGCGAAGCAGCGGGTGCGGATGGCGGCAGACATCCTGAACGGTCTGCCAGGCGCAGTGGCCCGGCATGCGGAGCTGTGCAGCAAGGTACTGCGGGCCTACCGTATCATCACGCGCGGCTACGGCCGCCAGGAAACCGACGGCAAGGCCGGCCGAGAAGTAAACGCGGATGAGCTGGTACGGGAAATGCTAAAGCAAGTCAGGGGCGAGCATAAACCGCTGGTAAAGGCCACGGTGTGCAACCTGCTCGAGGCCGCGGTCAGCGCCTGGTTCAAGAAAGAGCAGCCAAAGCATTATCTCAAGCATCTCTGCTTTCAGGCCCCGGGAATCCGGACTGAGTCGGACGGCAACGGCGGCTGGGAGGTGAAAGTTAGCTTCCGCGAGACCGAGAAAGACAAGATCGAGAAGTATAAGGCGAAGTTCAATCTGACTGAACTGCCTGACGCAGAGAAGGTCATAGCCGGCATCAAGGCCGAGTATGAAGGCAAGAAAGACAAGAACGGAAAGACCAAGCAACCCGGCGTACAAGAAATTCTTAAGGATA
Organism: Caldifarciminota bacterium; assembly: GCA_011049385.1. GTDB lineage: Bacteria > Hydrothermota > Tepidihabitantia > Tepidihabitantales > Tepidihabitantaceae > DSBX01. Next base: position 5,641 of record DSBX01000241.1, read on the forward strand.
ATGGAGTCCAAGTTAGCTATACCTGAGAATACAGGTATGACCTGATGACCCGGACCCCTCCGGCCCGCTCTTTGACAATCTGGAGTGAGCTGAAACGATTCTCCAAAACCCGGTCTGAAGGTCGGTGAGCGTAAGCTACGCAGTTTCGGCAGAAGCGGTTTGGCCTGGTCTGCGGCTGTCGGCGCGATGTTTGGCAAATCGGGGTTTTCGGCCCGGGCCGGAAACGATTCTCCAAAATCGCCGATTTCGCTGTCTGCAAGTCATTGAAAACCGTCACCGTATTTCCGGTTCCGGCCCGGAATTTGGCAAAACACCCTGAGCCGCAGAATCAGCAGGTGATTCTCCAAACCCGATATACCGGGAATGCAAGACTTAGGCCATTCCGACCCCTGGTTTCCGGGTTTTAGGATTCGCTGAAAGGGGTGATTTGCCAAACTTCCGGGCCTGCGCGAAAGGCCGAGAACAGAGCAGGTTAGCGAATGGGCATTTGACCCGGTTCGATAACCAGCTATAATTGCAGAGGGATAGAGTCCGTAGCGCCGTTAAAGGCGATCACTACTTCAATTCCCCGGCTTTGGGCCGGGAAGTTCTCTCCGATAGAGTCCGTAGCGCCGTTAAAGGCGATTACTACTCCATTCAGGCGCCGTGACGATGATGTCGTATAATCGATAGAGTCCGTAGCGCCGTTAAAGGCGATCACTAGAGTCGCCGACGACCGCCGAGCCGCCGACGTGCGCCGAGATAGAGTCCGTAGCGCCGTTAAAGGCGATTACTACAGCACCATCGCGATCGCATCCTCGGGCTTCTTGAGTTGATAGAGTCCGTAGCGCCGTTAAAGGCGATTACTACGCCACTTTGCG
>DSBX01000274.1 GCA_011049385.1 Caldifarciminota bacterium
GCCCGGACCCGACCGACAGCGGCTGCAGCGCACAGGAAACCGGGGAAGTTGTATCCTGCACGTGCGGTAATGCAGGACTGATCCGTAGCTAATTGCCTCCACCGCCGCCGGGTGGCGACTGGCGGACAATCTTGAAGAGCCGGGAGCTCGGCAGGAGCTCCCGGCTCTTTGCCGGCCCGGCCAGCACCGCGCCCGAGACCATCATCAGTAGACTCCGCGTTTGACATCGGAGTGTGATAGAATACTCTACTCCCATGCCGCGAAAGGGTTGCACTCCAGATGATTCCTGACTTCAAACGGGTCTGGGCCGCAAACCCCGATATCCGCACCCTGTTCGAGATGTCGTCGCGCATCGGCGAAGCCCGTCGCCGGCTCTTCCACTACCTGAATCGTCAGGAACGGCGCTTCCTGAACGCCCACTACCCGGTCACCGACCTGGAACTCGCAACCGCGCTACGCGCGGTGTCGGTGATGAAGAACGTCATCGCGGTCCGCAACGAACGCAAGACCAGGTTTAGCGCTCTTCGCCTGTTGCACGATGCCGCCCGTGGACTTATCGGGGAAGATGCCGCCGCCCCGGGCTTCAAGGAGGAATTCCACCATCTCTTTCGGGCCATCCGGGGCGAAAGCCGCCTCTATCCGGACTTGAATGCAGTTCCGCCCCCCAGTCTCTCCGGCCGTGAAGCGGCGGTCGCCCGCTCGGCAAAGCTCGACCGGCTGGCGGAAGGTGTCGCGAACCGTCTCGACCGGTATCCTCACGGCCTGTTGCCCCGCGTAGTCCGCCACAGAACCGTACATCGTCGCCGGATAATGGGCCTTCTGGACGCCTCCGAGTCCGACTGGACCGATTATCGTTGGCACCTGCGCCATATCATCCGCGACCCGGAAACCCTCGCCCGAATAGTCCGGCTGACAGGAACGGAGACGGAGGCGATAACAGCCGCCCGAGGCGCAGGGATTCCATTCGGCATAACTCCCCACTACGCCTCGCTGATGGACCGAACCCAGAACCGGAAGGACGACCACTCGGTACGAGCGCAGGTGATACCAACCACGAACTACGTTTCCCGTCTCCTCAGAGCACGCGACCAGGGCGAACACTCGCTCGATTTCATGCACGAACGAGAGACATCGCCGGCTGATCTTATCACACGGCGTTACGCCCGCATCGCCATTCTCAAGCCCTACAATACCTGCGCCCAGATCTGCGTCTACTGCCAGCGCAACTGGGAAATCACCGAACCGATGGCTGCCACTGCCATGCCTGCGCCGGCGCGCCTCAAGGCCGCAATCGACTGGCTCGCCGCTCACCCGGCCATCACCGAAGTGCTTGTGACCGGAGGCGACCCGCTGGTGGCAACCACCACCTATATTGAGAGAATCATGGCCTCGCTCAGTCGCATAGAGCACGTAAGCCGCATCCGCATCGGTACCCGCACCCCGGTAACGCTGCCTCAACGCATCACCCCGACGCTGGCCGATGCCGTCGCGCGCTGGCACGAACCGGGTCGCCGTGAAGTCTGTCTCGTAACGCACATCCAGCATGTCTACGAACTCACCCCGGAAACGGTCACCGCGGTCCAGCGGTTCCGCCGCCGCGGAATCGGCGTCTACAACCAACTCGTGTTCACCCGTGAAGTCAGCCGACGCTTCGAGGCCGTGGCCTTGCGTCACCACCTGCGGCTCATCGGCGTCGACCCGTACTACACCTTCAACACCAAGGGCAAGGAAGAGACGGAAGACTTCCGCGTACCCATTGCGCGCCTGCGCCAGGAACAGAAAGAGGAAGCCCGACTCATGCCTGGCCTCGAGCGGACCGACGAAGCGGTCTACAACATCCCGGGTATGGGCAAGAACTACCTGCGCGGCTCACAGCACCACGCGGTGATCATGATTCTCCCCGACGGTCGCCGGGTATACGAGTTCCACCCGTGGGAGAAACGCATCTCTCCGGCGCCAACGTACGTTGACACCGACGTCAGCATCTGGGACTACTTGGAATGGCTCAAGTCGCGCGGCGAATCGCCCCGCGACTACCGAAGCATCTGGTACTACTGGTAGCCCCGGCCGACCGGTCACTCCTCGGCCCCGGACCTGAACTCGCGGCGAAGCTCCGCAAGCTCACGATGCAGTTGTGCCCGGAGTTCATCAAGCCGGTTGCGCAAGTCTTCGATGTCCTCGAGTTGCTCGTCGGGCCCGAGAATCCGCACCCGGACCTGCTCGGGTATCTGCCCGTCGCCCACGCGCCGCAACGCGCGGCCGGCCAACCGCACCGCGTCGCCGGACAGGCCGCGCCAGAGCATTCGGTCAGGCCGAAGCCTCGATTCCAGCACCGGGCTGAGTTCCAGAGTATCGCCCCGGCGCATCACAGCGAGCTTCACCGGGTAGCCCGGCCGGTCATGAACCAGACGGCGCAAGACCGAGCCATCACTGACGTCGTTGCCATCGAGTGATAGTATCAGGTCGCCCTTGAGCATGCCTGCCCTTGCCGCCGGGGACCCATCGGCCACGTCGCCAATGAGCACCCCCCTGCTCGACATCGAGCGCCACCTTCGCAGCTTCGGACAGGTTCTCGCAGTGGACGCCGAGCCAGCCTACGCCAAGCCCGCTGGCATCTGCGGGCTCGCCCGGCGGGCTGGCGGTCAACCCCGTCAGCAAAGTACCTGCCAACAGCAATGCCCTGATCAGCATTCCAGGTTACCTCCTGCCTAGCGCGACGTATCGCCTTCGTCAGGCCCGACGTAGAAGTCGGACCAAGCGCCGGTGAAGACTATCGCCGGGCCACCGCGGCCCCTGCTGCCCGTGAGCCGATGCTGGTCACCATCGGCGTGCTTCTTGAACCGGTAGGGAGTGCCGATCTCGCCGGCGTTCGTCCGGCCCTCGATGCGGAAGGGCAGCAAATCCGGCAACAACAGTCGCACCCGCGCCAACTCCGCAATCACATCGAGCTTCGTCAGCATCGAATCGTCCAGGTATGCGGCGATCTCGCCGTAACGGCTGACGAGACACCAGCGACCGCGACCACCATCCGCGGAGATGTGGCCCATGACGTTGCTGATGGTGACGTCGCCGTCCAGTTTCGCCGCGCGGACATTGCCATAGCGGTTCTCGACCGCAACCCGGTCCGTGGTCTCGTCCAGGTAGACATTGCCGTAGCTGCAGTTCACCCCGAGCAGACCCGAACCGCCGACGACATGAACGTCGCCGTGGCTGACCTCCGCATGCACATCGTGGCAAGCCGAAAACCGCACGTCGCCGTACCGGCTGGAAACCGCACTGCCACTGGTGAGGCCCGTAACCTCGACATCACCAAAGGCGTTACTCGCCTCGAACCGAACACCATCAGGTATCGTCAGGACCAGATCCACCTCGTAGCTGAAACCCGGCGCCGGGTCGACCAGTTCCGGGTAGAGCACGGAAGCAAAGACGGTATCCGCCCACGCCGCCAGACTGAGTTCGACCTCCGATGCGAACGCGGCAGCACGCTTCCGGTCCGCGGCCTCGACCCGCACCGTCACGTCAACAGCCAAGGTATCGTCCAGCGCGCGTCGAGCAAAGATGTTGCCGTAACGATGGACGAGCCGCACCGTCTGACCGGCACGACAGGCTATCGCTCCGGACAGGCCCCGACTCACCGGTGCCGCAGAAGCGACGAGAGCAATCAGGCAGACAACCAACGCCGACCGCATCAGTCTCCTCCGGCGTAGAGCTGATTCAGTGTCCGGGCCCGGGCGGCCCGAGCCTCGAGGTGCGCCATTCTCACCCGCGGATTACTTGGATTCTCGGCCAGCGCCAGTTCGGTCTCGGCAATTGCGGCATCAACCCCGGCCAGATACTCCCGGTAGTGCGCGGTCAACTCTGCGCTCGCCGCAGTGCGGCTCCGGGACAGCAGAGCCTCCGGCCCGGCGGCCCGAACCTGGAATGCCGGCAACCGGCTCCCCACGTAGACCGCGACCAGCAACGCAGCAGCCGCGGCCCCGGCCCAGGCCCAGGCGAAACGCGGACGGGAAGGTCGTCGGCTGACTTCGTCTCGGACCCGGTACCAAACCACCGGCGGTGGCTCAAGCGCCTTCATCGACGTCGTCGCCTGGCGGATTTCATCGAGTTCGGCAACCACGCTACGGCAGTCCACGCAGTTCTCCAGGTGACGACGCACATCGGCCGTTTCGGTCCGGTCAAGGTCGCCATCCAGGAACGCACTCAGCAGTTCATCACTATAATGGTCCGTACGTTGCTCCTTTCATCCATCACATTCCCAGCCTGTTCTTAAGATAGGGCGCAAGCTTCCGACGCATCGCGGCTCTCGCCCGATGCAGTTGGGATTTGCTCGCCCCCTCGGTAATACCGAGGATCTCTCCAATCTCGCTGTGCTTGAGCCCCTGAATGTCGTGCAGAACGAAGACCTTACGATACCCTTCGGGCAAGGACGGTATCATACTCTCGATGAGTCCCTGCAGGTTGGAAGGCCCGGCGCTCGGCTCCGGGACGTCGTCAATCGAAACCGCCTGGCGTCGCTTTCTGCGCCGCAACAGGTCGAGTGCGGTGTTGACGGTAATCCGGTATATCCAGGTCGAGAGCGCGGAATCACCCCGGAACTTGGCCATCTTCCGGTGGACCTTGATGAAGACATCCTGGGTAACATCCTCGGCGTCCTGGTGGTTGCGCATGAAACGGTAGGCGGTGGAGAACACCCTCGCCCGGTACTCGACATAAATGCTCTCAAAGTCGTCCGTTCTCCGGGCACTGCCGGGACTCTGGGCCGCAACTTCAGTTCCATTCAAATAGGTCTCAGCTCGGTTAGACGTCTGCGGCCGGTGTTGGTTGTCCGAGGACGAGTTCGAATCATGTCGGCCCGGTGGATGGGCCTGACCTCTTCGCAGGGGCCCCGGTTCCACGCTTCCGTTTGACTTATTGCTCACTGAGTAGATACTATCCTAGCTAACGGCCACTAGGTCAAGTCCCCGGAGGAAACTATGAAGAAGATCGCGTCCCTTGCTCTGGCCCTGTTCGCCTGCTCGCTTGCCGTGTCCTGGCCCGAACTCGAACGCCCGCTGGTTCGCCTTTCGGACGAAGTCGAGTGCATCGCAGGACAGGTCATTGTCACCCTGGCCCCCGAGACGAGGGGCCAACTGGACATCACGAGCAACTCCTCGGGCGCCCGGTTCGGGATATCGGCGCTCGACGAACTCAATCGCGAGTTCGGCGTCGGTCTCATCGCGCCGCTGATGCGCCACAAACCGGACCCCATCGCCCTCAAACACAACTGCGACTTGCAGTTCCTCGTCCAAGCCGGCAAAGGCGTCTCCGTCGCGGCGATGCTCACGGCCTACGAGCGGATCCCCGAAGTCGCTTCGGTCGTTCCCAACGCCTGGCTCCGGCTCATCGAGCCCCCTTCGCCTGAGACCGAAAGCCTGCCCGACGACTCGCTCCGCAACCGGCAATGGCATCTGCCCAACATCGGCGCCGAGGCCGGCTGGTGGTTCGCTCAGGGCGACACGAACGTCCTGATAGCGGTTCTCGATGACGGCTGTGAATGGCACCACCCGGATATCGAACCCAACCTCTGGATCAACCACCCCGAGGACATCAACGACAACGGCCGTTTCGACCCCCTGCCCTACCCGGATGGGGACCTCGACGGCATTGACCAGGACGGCAACGGCTACATTGACGACGTGATCGGCTTCGACCTTGTCGCCGGCGACCCGGACCCGGACCCGGCGGTGCCGAGCGACAATCACGGCACCCACTGCTGGGGCACCGCCAATGCGGCCACGAACAACGCCCTCGGCGTATCCGCCCCACCCTGGAACGTCCGCAGTTTCGGCTTCCGTTGCGGCGGCGGCGGCGGCATCAGCCTCTACGCCGCCATCGCCGGCGTCTACTACACGGTGTCGAAGAACGTCTGGGCCATCTCGATGAGCTTCGGCGGTTACAGCCAGTTCCAGCCTCTCCGCGATGCCTGCCAGTACGCCTGGGACTACGGTGCGGTGCTCGTCGCCGGCGCCGGCAATGACGGCCGGAACACGATGTTCTACCCGGCCGGCTATCCCAGCGTCCTTGCCATCGCCGCCTCCGGGCCCGGCGACACGCACACCTCCTGGTCCAACTACGGCGACTGGATTGCGATAACTGCGCCCGGTGACGGCATCTACTCCACGCTCACCAACCACGGCTACGGCACGATGTCCGGCACCTCGATGTCCACCCCGCTCGTTGCCGGGGTGCTATCCTGGCTTAAGTCCGCCTTCCCGGAACTCACCAACACCCAGGCCTGCAGCCTGATGTTCGCCACCGCGGACTCGATGCCGGACGAATACTACCGCAACGGCTGGCTCGGTGCGGGCCGGGTTTCGATGGCCAACGTCGTTCTGCCCCGGTTCCACTGCAACCTGACGATGACCGACTGGCGCTGGAACGACGCCGGCGGCAACAGCAACGGCCGGCCCGACCCGGGCGAGACC
>DSBX01000161.1 GCA_011049385.1 Caldifarciminota bacterium
CCCTGTCACGGCGAAGATCGCCAGTTCAAATCTGGTCGGGCCCGCTTGCCTGGCCGTGTGCTGTTGTCTACTGTCCTGGTTGTAGCCGCGGCCAATGCTGTTCCGCGGCCGGCGAACGCACCGCCCCGCCCCTGGTATGAACTCGAGCACCGGGTCCGCGAGTTGACCAGGGATATCATACTCAACGACAGCCGCGCCGTGTTCCGGGCCTTCGCGACCACCTTCAAGCAGGAGACCGACTTCGCGCGATTCGACTCGGCCCTGCAGGCCTGGCACGCCGGCCGCCGGGTCGCCATCGGGCGCGGCCAGGTCATTGACACGCGCGGCGTCAGCGGCCGGGCCTCATCCTGGGTCGTGTTTGCGGGCGGGGCCGACCACGACTACATCTACCAGAGTTGGGTCTACGCCGCGGACACCTGGCGGCTGGCCTGGCTCTCCAACATCCTCGACCGTTCGTTCGACTACGGCAACCACGACCTTGCCGATGTCCGGGCGATGCGCGCGGCCACGCTCGACTGGCTCATCACCGGCGGCGGCCTTGCCCAGGTACCGCCCGGCCACGCCCGGCCCGACACGGTGCTGGTCATTGACCCGGCCGGAACGGCGGACTGGTTGCCCGACTACCCGACCGCCGTCCGCACGCCCGAGCAGTTCCAGGCCCGGGCCGGGCTCCCGGCAACCCCCCTTGCCTTCCGCTTCGTGCTGACGCGCAGTTTCGGCCCGATCGGGGTCAGCGCAGTTGACATCCAGCCCCTGGCACAGCGGCGCGGCAGGATGGCACGGCACCGCAGTATCCAGGTCTTCCTGGCCCGGACCGAGGCGGGCTGGCGCTACCTGACCACCGGTTCGGTGTGGTAGCGTGCTGACCCGCCTGCGCGGCCCGGCCTTCGCGCTCATCCTGCTCGCCCTCTCCTGTCCTCGGGTCCTCAAGGTCGGCATCATCGAACCGCGCGCCGGCACACTTGTCCGCGGCACGACCGTCGTCCGCGCCCGGGCCTCCGGACCGAGCCCGGTCATCTCGGTGGAACTGCTCACCGGGGAACGGAGTCTCGGCGTTGCGACGAACGCGGCCGGCAACGTCTACGAGATCAGCTTCAGTTCCGCCACGCTCCTGCCCGACACCAGCGCCGAACTCGTCTGTGTCGCGCTCGACGCCGACGGCACGACCGCGCGGTCGGCCCCGGTCCGGGTCCGGGTCTTCCCCGGCACCCGCCACGAGGGCGAGCTTGCCCGGCCCGAGACCTGGACCGAGTCCGGCAATCCCCACATCGTCGAGGGCAACCTACGCGTCCGCGCCCTGCTCCGCCTCGAAGCCGGCACCGAGGTCCACTTCGTTCCCGGCGCATCCATCACCGTCGGCCTCGGAGTACCCGGCGCGCTCCAGGCTTCGGGCCGGCCCGGCCGGCCGGTCCGCTTCACCTCGCTGGCCGCCCCGCCCGCCCCCGGCGACTGGCGCGGACTGCGCTTCCACGCCGCGGCCGGGCCCGAGAGCTCCCGGCTCCGCCACTGCATCGTCGAGTACGGCACCGACCTCGTCTACTCCGACGCCGCCGGCATCAGCATCGAAACCTGCTCCCTGCGGCACGCATCCGGGTTCGGTGCCATCGCGGATTCCACCGGCTTCGCCCTCTTCGCCGACAACCACGTCACCGCCTGTGAACTGCCGGTCCGCGTCGGCCCGGCCTGGACCGACCGGCTCGCCGCCGACAACGTCTTCATCGGCAACCGGCACGACGCCGCCGGCATCATCGGCCGCGAACTGCGCGCATCGGCGACCTGGCCGCGACGGGAATGGTCCTGGTGCCTGCTCGGCCCGCTGACCGTCTCCGGCCCGTCCGCGCCGACGCTGGAGATCTCTCCCGGCTGTTCGGTCCTCTTCTCCGACTCGGCCGCCATCCGCGTCGGCATCGGCCTGCCCGGCGCACTCCGCGCCGTCGGCGAGGGACAGCCTGTAGTCCTCGCCCCGCTCGACTCCGCGGCGGGCTGGCCCGGCATCGAACTCTGGCCCGCCGCCGACCCGCTCCGGACCGCGCTCAGCAACTGCGTCGTCACCGGCGCCGGCCGGGCCGCGAGCGCCGCCCTGCTCGTGCTCGCGCCGGCGACCGTGACCGACGTGACGATTACCGACAGCCGCGCCACCGGCGTGCGCGTCTCCGGCGCCGGCTTCAACCTCTTCGCGCGCAACACCATCACCGGCGGCGCCGGCCGCCCGCTCTCCATCGAGGCCGAATGGCTGGGCAGTATCGGCCCGGCCAACCGGTTCGACGGCAACGCCCGGGACACGGTCGAGGTTCGCCCCGGCCGGGTCGTCCGCTCCGCCTGGTGGGGCAACCTCGGCGTTCCCCACCGCGTCACCGGTCCGGTCTCGGTCGGCGGCGCGAACGCCCCGACGCTGACCATCGACGCCGGCGCACATTTCGTCTTCGACCCCGAGGCCGGTCTCACCGTCGGCCTCGACTCGACCGGCGTCCTGCTCGCGCTCGGTGCCGGCGACTCGGTCACCTTCACCGGCGGCGACACGGTGCGCGGCGCCTGGCAGGGCATCACTCTCGGGCGCTACGCCGGCTCATCCCGGCTCGAACGCTGTCGTCTGCTCTACGGCGGGCGCGACCACCCCGGGATTCTCCACGTCCGCGAGAGCAACCCGGTCATCACCGGCTGTGAAATCGGCTGGTCGTCGAACCACTGCGTCGTGCTCACCTCCAGCCCGCTCGACCCCGACCAACTGGAAGAAGACAACTGGATTCACGAGCCCGCGCCGGGCTACGACGAAATCTTCGAGGAAGGACGCTGAGGACGGGCGGAAATGCGGCTAGAGCCTGCCGAGCAGTTGCTCGTAGAGCCCGAGCAGGTCGTTCTCGATGACCTGTACCTCGGCCAGCGCCATCGCTATCCGGCGCTGGTCTTCGAGCAGGCCGATGCGCGTGTTACTGCGGAGGATGCCATCGAGCTTGCCGATCTGGGCGCGCAGGTCGCCGACGATTTCGTCCACCAGCACCGCCTCTTCGGGCACGACCTCGCGCATCGCTTCGAGGAAGCGCACCGCGCTTTCCTTGTGCGCCACCATTGACCAGGCCAACCGCTCGAAGCAGACCGGGCTTTCCTCCGGCCCGCAGACCGGGCAGAAAGGCACCGTGTCCAGCCCGGTAATCAGCTCGTCATAGGCCTGCAGGCCCGTGCGCCAGCCGAAGTCGGTCCGGCCGAGTCCCAGTTCCAGCGCCTGAGTCAGCACCAGCGCCAGCACATCGTCCAGGTCGTCCCAGCCCATCCCCGGCCGGACGACGTAAGCCTCAACGATACCGCCGGTCAGCGGTTGTTCTTCGGCGCTGTCCAGCGTGTAGCCGAAGAGCAGACCCCGCTCGCCCTCCTCCGGGTCGAACCGGGTCGCCACGCCCCAGAAACCGGCGCGTGGCATCGGCCAGCCGCCCCGCACCAGCACCGGGTAGCCCGCCTCGAGTGCGTCCCGGACCGCGGCCAGGGCATCGCCGCCCTCTTCGAGCAGGTAGACCGGGTGCAGGTCAAGACCGGTCATCAACGCAAGGTCGTCGAGATACAGCCCGGCGGTCCCGGACGGCCACCAGGCCCGGCACTCCTCATCGGCCGCGGCGAGGGTGAACGACTCGCCGGTCAGGGCCGCCAGCCAGTCATAGTCCGCGAACAACCCCAGCGAGCGCATGATATCGGTGAGCGCGGCCGCCAGACTGCTGGGCCGGCGCATCGCGACCGGCAGAACGCCGATGGGTCCGGGCTCGACCTCGAACGAAAGCTCCCGGCCATCGCGCAGGACGGTGATGATGACCGACTGGCCCCGGGTCGCCCGCTCCTGGGCCGTAACCACGTCCGCGTTGGTCAACACCGGCTCGCCGTTGTAGCTCAACAGCAGGTCGCCCGGCTCAAGGCCCAGCAGTTCCGCCTGCTGGTGGGGAACCGGTTTCCAGACCTCGGGCCGCGCCAGTTCCCGGTAGAAATCGCCCGGCGCGGTCGGGGCCGGCCCGCGCCCGCAGGCGACAATCGTCAGCAACAGCGCCAGGGCGGCGACCGCGGTCACCCGGCGTCCGCCCTCGCCCCGTCGCATCACCCCTCCCTAACGCGGACGGGTCGCGACGACCGGCTCGCCCAGCCCGGCCGGCGCATCAATCCGGGCGGTGACGTCGGCCAGACCCTTGAGCACGTCGCGCATCTGCTCGCTGGTCAGGTCCGAGCCTCTCACCCGCGACCACATCGCGCCCGCCAGCGAAGCACACGACCACGCTACCCGGACGTTGACGAACCCGACCTCCTCCAGCGATTCCTTCAGGGTCAGGCTCGTGAAATGCTCCAGCTCGTACCAGCTCGCGCCCGAGACCCGCTCCTGGTTGCGCTCCAGGAACTGCATGCCCAGCTCCGGGTTCTGGGCCGGGTTATCGCCCAGCCGCTCGACCAGCTCACCCAGCTTGCGGAACTCGTCGCGCATCTCCGGCGTCGGCTCGAACTTCACCATATAGCTCCGCTCCCAGGCCGGCCGCCGGTGCTGGAGCACATAATGATAGCCGAGGATGTCGTCGGCGTCGGTCAGGAAGACCCGCTCGGTCAGCGGCTTCTCCAGCCGGTCATAGCTCTCGAAATGGACCCGGAGCTTCGAACCCGGCTTCAGCACCCGGAAGACCTCGCGCATCGCCTGGTACGGGTCCGGCGTCTGCTCGAAAGCCTTGACCGCGACCGCACCGTCGAAACTGCCATCTTCGAACCCGAGCTCGGTCGCGTTCATGTACTTCACGCAGACATTGGTCACCCCCAGCCGTTCGGCGTTGGCCGCGCAGGCCTTCACCCGCCGGGCCGAGGCATCTATCCCGGTCAGCCGCGAGAAAACCTTCGAAAGCCGGAGCAGGGGCCAGCCGAAGCCGGAACCGATGTCCAGCACATTCTCCGCCCCGAACAGGTGGGCGCCGAAATCGCAGACCTCCGCCTCCTCGCGGAAGTGCAGTTCGTCGTTCAGGTCCTGGGCTTCATCGAAAAACGGCAACCCGCCGTCGGGCGGCGTCTCGAGCCGGTTATAGGTTTGCTCGGCGCTGTTCGACTCGACCGGCTTGGTTTCGTTGACGATCCATGTCTCAAGGACGGTATATTTCTTCGCCATATCCGAAACGATGATAACCCGACTCGCAGACAAGTCAACAAGCAAGAGCCGCCGCCCGGTTTGACACCGACCCGTCACCGAGGTACAACTCTGGTACAGGCAGATATGATGGTAGCACCGCAACCGACGGAGCCCCTGCTCCGTCACACCTGAAGGAGGTCCCATGCTCGGTATCCTGATGCTCGTCACCATCGCCGCAATCATCGCCTACGTCGCCATCCGCCAGAGCGGCCGCGGCCGGCTGATTGCCAGGCGCGCCGGCATCGCGCTTATCGTCGTCATCGCCATCGTCTTCGGGCTCTCATTCTTCCGCATCGTCCCGCCCGGCCACGCCGGGGTCCCGGTCCTGCTCGGCCGGGTCCAGAACCAGCTCTCCAGCGGCCTCAACGTCGTCATCCCGATCGTCAACGTCGTGCTGATGGACGTCCGCACCAACGCCTACACGATGTCCTCGATCCGCGAAGAAGGACTGGTCAAAGGCGACGACGCCATCGAGGCGCTTGCCGCCGACGGCCTCACCGTCGAGCACGACGTCACCGTCTGGTTCCGGCTCGACGTCACGCAGGCAAGCTGGGTCTACCAGAACATCGGCCCGGACTACGCCATCAAGATCGTCCGGCCCTCTATCCGCACCGCGCTTCGCGACGCGGCCAGCCGCTTCACCGCCTCCGAACTCTACTCCTCGGGCGGCCGCGCGGTCTACACGACCGTGGTGGACTCCCTGCTCGACGAAGCCTTCACCGGCCGGGGCATCGTCCGCGAGCGCGTCCTGCTCCGCCGGGTCAAACTCCCCTCGATTGTAATGAGTGCCATCGAAGAGAAGCTGGCCGAAGAACAGCGGGCCGAGGCGATGCAGTTCACGCTCCAGAAAGAACGGCGCGAGGCCGAGCGCAAGGAAATCGAAGCCGCGGGCATCGCCGGCGCCAACCGGACGATCGCCGGCAGTCTCACCAGCAGTTACCTCACCTGGTACTACGTCGAAGCGCTCAAGAAAGTCGCCGACGGCGACAACAACACCTTCGTCGTGATGCCCTTCGACCAGAAACTCACGCCACTGCTGAACGTAAGATAGCCGGGCGAGCCTGAGAGACAAGTTGCGCGGCGGGCAAACTGCCCGCCGCGCGGCTGGAAAGCAACGCGGTCGCCATCACCACCGACCCGCTC
>DSBX01000144.1 GCA_011049385.1 Caldifarciminota bacterium
AGGCAGAGAAATCGGAACCCGCAAACTACCTCCGAAACCCAAACCAAGGCCCAAACCCCGACGGACGGGCTATGACGTTTTCGCTGTGCATCAGCTATGACGTTTTCGCTGTGGTTTGACACACGCAGACACATCCACGGTAGACCGGTCCGGTTCCGTGGGTTGTTTGACTTGGGCGGACGCGGTCATATAATCCTCCAAGCGCCCCTGTAGCTCAGATGGATAGAGCGACGGTTTCCTAAACCGTAGGTCAGGCGTTCGAATCGCCTCAGGGGTACATCCTGGAGAGAATTTAGAATGAAGAAATATCGCACAAAGCACAGGGTCAGCAAGGCCGACCTGAGGCCGGACCGGTTTCAGCAGTTCACCGAGAAGGTGGCCGAGTTGTACTATCGGGACCGGCAGAGGTTTCTGATTGTCGCCGGGGTGGTACTGGTGGCCATTGTTGGACTGGTCTTCGTAATCCAGAACCGGGCCGGAGGCAATGGTGTGAATACTGAGGCCCAGCTTCGGTTCACCGAAGGCCTGGGTATGTTCAGCCAGGGGATGTTCGATGAGGCGGAAGAGACATTTCGCGACGTCGCGCAACGGTTCGGCCGCGACGACGCAGGCATCCGGGCACGCTATTATCTCGGCCAGATTCACTTCCACAACCGGCGGTTCGAGGAGGCCCGGGCCGAGTTCGAGCGCTTCCTGAAGGCGAAACCGAATGACCCGGTGCTGGCGCCCGGGGCCTTGACCGGCGTTGCGGACTGCCATGAGGAGACCGGCAATCACCTGAAGGCGGCCGAGACGTACGAGCGGGTCTGGCATCGGTACCCGGACTGGCCGCTGGCTTCGGATGCGGCACTGGCCGCAGGCCGGAATTTCGCGGAAGCGGGCGCGTTCGATCGCGCGGAGCGGCTGTACCAGGCGATGCTGGACAAGGAGCCGGTGGGCGAGTTGGCCGAGAACCTGAAGTTGCAGTTGAGTTTCGTCCAGACTCTGAAGGAGAAGTTCTAAGCATCAACCCGGGCATCGGTTCCCGCGCCGATTGGGAGAGCACTGCGAGCGGCCGCCTGCGGGCGGTCTTGCTCTTGGCGGTGGTGTTGCTTGCGGCGTGCGGGCCGCGTCCCCCGGTCGCGTTCAACTGGACCGCCGATTTCCGCACGGTCGCCGGGGAGCCTTTCGAGCTTGAGGACCGGGGACTGCCGGTCCTGCTGGTATTCTGGAGTCCGTGGGCTCAGCCGTGCATGCCGCTCCTGCGCGATATCGGTGTACTGGCGGACCGCGCGCAGGTCGTCACCGTAATGGTTGATGCGTTTCAGCCCGAGATAGACCGTTTCGTGGCCGGGGACCTGCTCGTGGTCGTGCCTGCCGCCGATACCGTGCCCGCCCGCTATCGGGTCGAGTTACTGCCGACCGTGCTGCTGCTTGATGGACGGGGCCGGATCAACGTGCGCTTCGAGGGCTACGGTACTGATATGGTCGAGGCAATCGGTCAGGTACCGGAGTTGCCCGCGAAGCGCGGGGAGGATTAGATGAGAGTGAAGGAAGCGTTGACTTTCGATGACGTCCTGCTGGTTCCACGGCGGTCCGGGGTTCTTCCGGCCGGGGTGCGGCTGAATTCCCGCTTCACCCGGGGCATCGTGATGAAACTGCCACTGGTGAGTGCGGCAATGGATACCGTGACCGAGCACCGGATGGCGATCGCGCTGGCCCGGGCCGGCGGCATCGGCGTCATCCACAAGAACATGACCGTCGAACAGCAGTCGAACCAGGTCGTGAAGGTGAAGCGGGTCGAGAGTTCGATGGTCGTGGACCCGATAACGGTCACCGCCGACCGGACCATCGGCCAGGCCAGGGAACTGATGGTGGACTACGGCATCTCCGGCCTGCCGGTGGTTGACGGGAAGGGTCGGCTGGTCGGCATCCTGACCAAGCGGGACCTCTTGTTCGAAGACGACAACACCAGGACCGTGGGCGAAGTGATGTCCGCCGGGGAACTGGTGACCGCGCCGGTCGGGACCACACTCAAGCGGGCGCGGGACATTCTGCGCCGGCACCGGGTCGAGAAACTGCCGATCGTGGACCGGCGCGGGGTACTGCGCGGACTGGTTACGACCAAGGATATCATCAAACAGCTTGAGTTCCCGAACGCAACGGTGGACGAGCGCCGGCGCCTCCGGGTCGCGGCCGCGGTTGGCGTCGGGCGGGACGGCCGGGATCGGGCCGCGGCGTTGGCTGCGGCCGAGGTTGACGCGCTGGTCGTGGACACCGCGCACGGCCATTCCGACAACGTCATCGAGATGGTGCGCTGGCTGAGGCGGAGCTGGCCTTCCCTGCAGATTGTCGCGGGGAACGCCGCTACCGTCGAGGGCGCAGCCGAACTGGCCCGGGCCGGGGCTGATGCGGTAAAGGTCGGGGTCGGGCCGGGTTCAATCTGTACGACCCGGGTCGTCGCCGGCGTGGGTGTGCCTCAACTCACCGCGATCACCGACTGCGTCAAGGCGTTGGGCCGCCGGGTGCCGGTTATCGCCGACGGCGGCGTTCGGTTCTCAGGCGATGTTGCCAAGGCGCTGGCCGCAGGCGCGAGTTCGGTGATGATGGGCAACCTGCTGGCCGGGACCGACGAGAGCCCGGGCGAGGACATCCTGCTCGAAGGCCGGCGCTACAAGGTCTATCGGGGAATGGGCTCGATTGACGCGATGCGGGCCGGCTCCGCGGACCGGTACAGCCAGGAAGGCGCCGGCAAGCTAGTGGCCGAGGGCGTGGTCGGCCGGGTGCCGTACCGGGGGATGGCGGCCGAGGTGCTGTTCCAGCTCGAAGGCGGCCTGCGTTCGAGCATGGCCTACTGCGGATGCCGGACCCTGGCCGAGTTCCGGCGGCGGGCGAAGTTCGTCCGGGTGACCGGCGCGGGTCTCCAGGAGAGTCACCCCCACGACATCACCATCACCAAGGAAGCGCCCAACTACGAGTTGGGCGACCGCAACAAATCCTGATTTCAGACGCGAATGGTGAAGCGGGGGCTGTACGGCCCCCGCTTCCACTAAGGGTCGAGGCTAGTCGGCGGGCGCCTCGGGAATGAAGCCTTCCTTCATCATGCTCTGGACCAGTTCGCGCGCGTTCTTGATGGTCGCGCTGGCCTTGGCGAGCAGTTCTTCGCGGGTCATCGTGATGCGGGCGACGCCCTGTTCGATGGCCTTCATCCCGACCGCGACCGCCTCGCGCGGGAAGACCTCCCAGTCGTCCATCGTCGGCACGAGGTAGTCGGCGCGCAGGCCGCGGTCCTCGGCGACCTTGGCCAGTTCCAGCGCGGCTGCGATGCACATTTCGTCGGTGATGGTCCGGGCGTTGACGTCGAGCGCACCCCGGAAGATACCCGGAAAGCCGAGCGAGTTGTTGACCTGGTTCGGGAAGTCGCTGCGGCCGGTGGCAACGACCGCGGCCCCGGCTTCGAGAGCCTCCCAGGGCCAGATTTCCGGCACCGGGTTGGCGCAGACGAAGACGACGGCATCCTTCGCCATCGCGCTTATCCATTCCGGCTTGACGATATCCGGACCGGGGGTAGACAAAGCGATGAGTACGTCCGCGTCCTTCATCGCGTCGGCGATCGTGCCGCGCTCGTTCCACTTGTTCGAGATGTTGCACATGTGCCACTTCTCTTTGAACTTCTCTTGGAGTTCGGTGCGGCCCTTGTGGAGCGTGCCCTTCGAGTCGCACATGACGATGTTGTCGGGCGAGACGCCGCCCTTGATACAGACGCGGGAGATGGCGATGTTCGAGGCACCGGCGCCGAGCATCGCGACCTTAACCTTGGCGATGTCCTTGCCCACGAACTTGAGCGCGTTGACGAGCCCGGCATAGGTCACCGCGGCGGTGCCCTGCTGGTCGTCGTGCCAGACCGGCACATCCATCTCTTCACGGAGCGTATCGAGAATCCGGAAGCACTTGGGCATCGCGATATCTTCGAGGTTGAAGCCGCCAAAGGACGGTTCGAGCAGTTTTGCGGTACGGATGAACTCGTCCGGGTCCTTGGTGCGAAGGGCTATCGGAACGCAGTCAACACCGCCCAGATACTTGAAGAGGATCGCCTTGCCTTCCATTACCGGCATCGAGGCCTCGGGCCCGATGTCGCCGAGTCCGAGCACCCGGGTGCCGTCGGTCAAGACGCAGATGGTATTGGCCCGGTTGGTATGCACAAACGACTTCTCGGGATTTGCCTGGATGTCCTTGCAGGGTGCGGCGACGCCCGGGGTGTACCAGATGGCGAAGTCATTGAAGTCGCGGATACAGCACTTCGGTACGGTCTGGTACTTGCCCTTGTAGAACGGGTGCAGGACCATTGCGTCCTGCGCGGGCCTGTGGGCTTTAGCTTTGAGTTGCTCGATCTCCTGCGGAGACAGCTTCTTCACGATGCGGGACTCCTTTCGACACAGGTAGGCCGGACTTTGGGAGCCGGCGGTTTGACGAACCCGATCAGCACACCCGCGACGATACACAGCGCGCCGGTCAGGATGAACGCGAAATTGTAGTTGCCGGTGAGTTCGAGCACCCGGGGCGCGAAGATGTTGGAAAGCAGGCCACCGAAGCCGTAGGCGGTAAAGACAAAGCCGTAGTTGAGGCCGACGTGAGTGGTGCCGTAGAAGTCGGCGGTCACCGCCGGGTAGAGCGCGAGGTAGCCGCCGAAGGTCGCGCCGACGAGCGCGATGCCGATCCAGTAGACGAAAGGCGCGGCCGGGATGAGGAAGTAGCCGAAAACCGCGATGCCGTTGATGAGGTACATTATCGTCAGCGTCCTGGTTCGGCCGATGCTGTCCGAGATCCGGCCCCAGAAGACCCGGCCGAGGCCGTTGGAGATGGCCAGCACGCTGACCCCGAGGGCCGCAGTCGTGGGGTTGAGGCCGGCGAGTTCCTGACCGATGGGCGAGGTCTGGCCGATCATCATCAGGCCGGCGGCGCAACCGGCAAAGTAGAGCAGCCAGATTATCCAGAACTGGCCGGTGGCAAGCATCTGGGCGAGAGTGTAGTCGGTCCGAACCACCTTGCCGGGAGCGGGCTTCGGGGGGCTCCACCCGACCGGGCAGTAGCCGGCGGGCGGGTTGCGCAGAATCAGGCCGCCGACGACGATGAGTACGAGGTAGGCGATGCCGAGCCAGCGGAAGGTGGCGAAGATGCCAACCGCCGGGCTGTCAATCATCGCCCGGGCAAGGGGGGCGACGATGAGCGCGCCCGCGCCGAAGCCGGCGACGGAGAGGCCGGTGATAAGCCCGCGCTTGTCCGGGAACCACTTGACACCCGCGGCAATCGGGCAGACGTAGGCGAAACCGATGCCGATGCCGGAGATGATGCCGTAGGCGACGATAAGCATGGTGATGTCCCGGGCGAAGCTGGCGAGAATCATCCCGGCAGCAAGTAGCATGCCGCCGAAGATCGCGACCGCCTTCGGGCCGAGCTTGTCCTGCATCCGACCGCCGGCAACGGTCGCCAGCGCGAAGAAGATGAGGACGAAGGAGAACGGCAGAGAAGCCTGCGTCGGGGTGATGTTGATGGCGTCCTGGAGGGGCACGCGGAACACGCTCCAAGCGTAGATGGCGCCGAGCGAAAGCTGGATCATGATTGCGCCGACGACAATCAGCCAGCGGTTGAAGAGCTTGCCTTCACTCATTGGGGAGCCTCCGTGGAGAACGGTCGGGTCAGTAGAAACGGCAGGCGGACCGCCGGAGGTTCGTCCGGGCAGTCCGCCTGCATTGTCGGGCCTTTACTCGTCGAGCGTCGAGGTGTCGCCGACCGGCTGGCCAAGCGCCTCGGCCTTGAGCAGGCGGCGCATGATCTTGCCGGAGCGGGTCTTGGGCAGCTTGTCGCGGAACTCGATCGAGTCGGGCTTGGCGATGGCGCCGATTTCCGTCGCCACCCACTTCTTGAGTTCCTCGATGAGCGCGTCGGTCTTTTCGACGCCGACCTTGAGCGTGACGTAGGCCTTGGGGACGTCACCTTTGACTTCGTGGGGCACACCGATGACCGCGGCTTCGGCGACCGCGGCGTGGGCAACCAGCGCGGATTCGACCTCGGCGGTGCCGAGCCGGTGGCCGGCGACATTGAGCACCTCGTCCACGCGGCCCCGGAACCAGAAGTAGCCGTCTTCGTCGCGCGAGACCGAGTCGCCCATCAGGTACTTGTCCGGGAAACGCGCCCAGTAAGTCTGGACGTAGCGGTCCGGGTC
>DSBX01000186.1 GCA_011049385.1 Caldifarciminota bacterium
TCGAACTGCGGGCCGGGCTGGCCGCCCGCTACTACGACGGCGACTTCATCCTCGATTCTCTGCGCGAGTCGGGGTTCATCGAGTTCCTCGGCGACTCCTGCCTGCGCGTGACCGGTATCTGGCAGAACCGGGCCGCGGGCATCGGCGGGCCGTTCGTCAGTTACGCGCTTCACTACCAGGGTCGGTTCTTCCTGCTCGACGGGCTGGTCTACAACCCGGGCCGCAAGAAGCTGGACGGGCTGCTCCAGGCCGAAGCGGTGATGCGGACCTTCACCCCGCGTTGAGCGCGGGTTCCCGGCGGTAGATCCGGTAGGTCTTGTAGCGCTCGCCGCCGAGCAGGCGTATCGGGCGGATGATACTCTCGTTGTCTTCGAGGATCCAGGACATCTCACCCCAGGTGTGGCCGAGTCGCCGGGCCGCGGTTATCGCTTCGTAGTACATCACCGCGCCGAGGCCGAGATGCTGGTACCGGCGCTTGACGCCCAGGGCCCAGAGCCGCGAGTGGTCAACCCGGCGCCGGCCCAGCAGGAGCCGGAGCCAGCCGAAGGGGAAGAGCCGGCCGCGCAGTTTGATGAGAACCTGGTTGTAGTCGGGCAGGCCGACCGCGATGCCGGCCGCGTCGCCTTTCCAGAAGACCATCGGGCAGAGGGTCGGTTCGACAATCGGGCGGAGCTGTCGGGCGAGGTCGTCAATCTCTTCCTCGGTCATCGGCGCGAAGTCCCAGTTGCGCGACCAGGCGTCGTTGTAGACTTCCTTGATGTAGCCGAGGTCGCGCTTGATGTTGGCAAGGTCAACCGGCCGCACCGCCAAGTCGCCCGAGGCCTTGCGGGCGGTGATGACCCGGATGACCTTTTTCGGGATTTCCTTCGTGAGGTCGAGCCGGAAGGCGTAGAGGTCTTTTACCTTGACGTAACCGGCCGCCTCGACAAGAGCGGGATAGTAGGGTGGGTTGTAGCTGGTCTTGATGACCGGGGGGCGGTCGAAGGGCTCGATGAGCAGGCCGCACTCGTCGTTCATCGAGGGGTTGGCCGGGCCGTAGAGACGGGTGAGCCCGGCCTCGCGGCACCAGTTCTCGGCCGCGGCGAAGAGGGCGCGGGCGACTTCTTCGTCGTCAACACACTCGAAGAAGCCGAAGAAGCCGATTGACGATTCGTGGCAGGCGTTGTAGTTGCGGTCGTTGATGGCGGCGATGCGGCCGACCGGGCGGCCGTCGCGTTCGGCGAGATAGAGCCCGCGCTCGGCGTGCCGCCAGAATGGGTTGCGGCCCGGGGTGAGCGTGTTGCGCAGGTCGCTTTCGAGCGGGGCGACCCGGTTGGGGTCGTCGCGGTAGATGGCGTAAGGCAAGCGGATGAAGCGGGTGAGGTCGCGGTCGCCCCGCACCTCCCGCAGTTCCAGCGCCATCGGTCAGGCCAGCAGGCCGAACTTACGGCCGATGCGCTCGAAGAGTTCGAGCGCGAGGTCAATGTCCTCGTCGGTGTGGGTGGCCATATAGCTGGTACGGATGAGCGAGCGGTTGGGCGGCACCGCCGGGGGCAGGACCGGGTTGGCGAAGATGCCGCCGTCGTAGAGCGACCGCCAGAAGTTGAGCGTCTTCATATCATCGCCGATGTGAATCGGGATGATGGGGGTGACGGTACTGCCGATGTCGTAGCCCAGCCCGCGCAGGCCGTCGAGCATCCGGTTCGCGTTGTGCCAGAGCCGGGCGCGCCGTTCGGGTTCGGTGCGGATGATGTCGAGCGCGGCCAGCGCCGTCGCCGCGGCCGGGGGCGGAATCGCGGCCGAGAAGATGAGCGAGCGGGCGTTGTGGCGGATGAAGGTGATGACCTTGTGGTCGCCCGCGACGTAGCCGCCGATGGAGGCGAAGGACTTGGAGAAGGTCCCGAGCACGAGGTCAACGTCGGCCTCGACCTTGAAGTGGGCGGCGGTGCCCCGGCCGTCCGGGCCGACGACGCCGACCGCGTGGGCGTCGTCAACCAGGAACCGGCAGCCGTGCCGCCCGGCAATCGGCACTAGCGCGTCGAGCGGTGCCAGGTCGCCCTCCATCGAAAAGACGCCGTCCACGACGACGAGCTTGCCCGCGTCCGGCGGCAGGCGTTCGAGCAGGCGTTCCAGCGACTCCGGGTCGTTGTGCTGGAAGCGCTTGACCGCGCCGTAGGACATCTTGCAACCGTCCATGATCGAGGCGTGGTCGAACTTGTCGGCGACCGCGATGTCGTGCTTGCCGACGAGCGAGGACATCACGCCGAGGTTGGCCTGGTAGCCGGTCGAGAAGACGATGCAGTCTTCCTTGCCGTAGAACTCGGCCAACTCGCGTTCGAGCCGGACGTGCAGGTCGAGCGTGCCGTTCAGGAAGCGCGAGCCGGTACAGCCGGTGCCGTACTTGCGGACCGCGTCAATCGCCGCTTCCTTCATCTTCGGGTGGGTGGTCAGGCCGAGGTAGTTGTTCGAGCCGAGCATCACCAGCTCGCGGCCGTCAATCTCGACCCGGCGGTCCGGCTCCGAGTTCAGGGGGATGAAGTAGGGGTAGTAGCCGACGCGCTGGGCGGTCTCGACGATCGGGAAGTACTGCAGGCATTTGTTGAACAGGTCCATAACGGGCCATTGTAGGTCGCAGGTCACCGGTGTCAATTGCCGGGCGTCGCGCTTGAACCCCGGCGCTTTCCCGGCTATAGTGCGGTCGTGATATGGCTTGCGCTCCTCTGCCTCATCGCCGCCGAGCCGGCCGAGCTTCGTTCGGTGCGGGTGCTGGCGACCGCGGGCGCCGGCGCGATGGTGCGCCCGGGCCCGGACTTCGAGGCGCCGGGCGAGCCCCGGCGACTGCTGGGCGGCTGGCGGGGGATGGAACGGGTCCTGAAGATGGAGACCGCCGACCGCACCGTGCTGATAGACTGCGGCGACTTCGCCGCCGGGTCGGCCGAGGCGAGCACGACCTGGGGCCGCTCCGCGGTGCGGTTCATGAACGTCATCGGTTACGACGCGGCCGCGGTCGGCCCGCGCGAGTTCGCCTGGGGCATCCAGAATCTCGATGTGCTCGCCCGGTCCGCGGCCTTCCCCCTGCTGGCCGACCCGATGCTCGACGTCGTGCTCAACCGCCGGGTCCCCCTGTTCCGGCCCTGGACGATTCGCGACCTGCGGGGCGTACGCGTGGCGCTCATCGGCCTGTCCGACCTGCCGCCGCCCGGCATCGCCGGTTACGCGCCGGGCGGCCCGGCCGAGCAACTCCGGCGCTACCTGCCGGTGCTGGCGGCCGAGAGCGTGGACGCGGTCATCGCCTTCGGCCGGTTCGCGCCGGGGGAGGGGGCGCAGTTGCTGGACAGCTTCCCCGAACTCGCGCTGGCCGCCTGCCCGGATGACGGCACCCCGGCCGGCCACCCGCGCCTGCTCACCGTTTCCCCGGGCGGGCGGCGGCTGGCGGTGGCCGACCTCTTGACCGGTCCCGGTGGAATCGTCCAGGCGGCCCGGCGCAGTGTCAACGTCCTGCCCGCGGACTCCGGCTCGACCGGGCTCGAACTGCTCATCGCCGAGGTCGGGCTCGCGGGTGAGGACTCGGCCGGGCCCTTCGTGCCGGTCGAGCTCTCAGCGGCGGCGGCCGCGGCGGCGCTGGCCGAGGCCTGCCGGGCCGAGGCCGGAGCCGAGGTCGCGCTGTTGCCGTTGGGGGTGGTCGGGGCCGGGCTTCGGGCCGGCCGGCCGCCGAGACACGAACTGCGCGCGGTCGCGCCCTACGAGGACCGCCTGCGCCTCCTGGTCCTGCACGACACACTGCTTCACGCGCTGGCGCGGGGCGCGGGCCCGGATGCGCCGGCGCCGATGGTCGCGGGCGCGGAACTGTTCGTGATGCCCGGGACATCCGGCTGGCCGACGGTTCGGGAACTGGCCCGGCTCCGGCTGGCCGGGCGCGGCCCGGTGCGGCGGGTGGTGACGACCGAGGAGTTCCTGGCGCGGTCCGGTCTTGCCGACGCGGGCCGTCCCCTGCCCCGGACCCTCACCGGGCTGTGGCTGGACCACGCCGGTTCGCGCGACACCCTGCCCGCGGTCGCCCTGCCCCGGCTGGTCCCGGCCGGGCCGGGCGTGACGCCGGCCGAGCCGCTTCTCACCGGGCTTGTCAACATCAACACCGCGGACGCGGCGGCGCTTCAGCAGTTGCCCGGCGTCGGGCCGAAGACCGCGGAGCGGATAGTCGAGCACCGCGCGGCCCACGGGCCGTTCCGGTCGGTCGCCGACCTGGCCAACATCAGGGGCATCGGTCCCAGGACGGTCGAGCAACTCCGTCCGCTGGTAACGGTACGCTAGCGCCGGGCCGGGCGGGGCCGGTCAGTAGGTTCGCGCGTAGTGAATCCGGGTCCCGGTTTCCCGGCCGCAGGCGATGCAGGGGGCGTTCCCCTTGTCCTGCTCTGCCGGCACCATCACCCGCGGGGTGGTCTTCGTCTCGCCGATGATGCGGTTCTCGCAGTCCTGCGTGCCGCACCAGGCCACCTTCACGAACCCGGGCCTCTCGGCGAGCTTGCGCCGGAACTCATCGAAGTCGCCCGCCTCGGACATCATCGCCCGAAGCCGGGCGAGCGCGCTGTCATACATCTTCGACTGGACCTCGTCGAGCAGGCTCTCGACCTCGGCCCGGAGCTCCGCGAACTTGATGAAGCGCTTGCCGCTCCCGTCGCGGGGGACGAGCACCGCCCCCTGCTTCTCGACGTCCTTCGGCCCGATTTCCACCCGCACCGGCACGCCCAGCATTTCGTACTGGTTGAACTTCCAGCCCGCGGTCTGGTTGGTCGCGTCGTCGAGCCGGACCCGGATGCCGTCGAGCGCGGCCCGCGCCTCGCGGCACCGGTCCAGCACCGCGGTGTCGTTCCTGCCGAACAGGATGGGCACGATCGCGGCCTGGATGGGCGCGACCTTCGGGGGCAGGAACAGCCCGCGGTCGTCGCCGTGGGTCATCACCAGCGCGCCGATGAGCCGGGTCGAGACGCCCCAGGAGGTGCCCCAGGGGTGCTGTTCGGTGTTGTTCTCATCGAGGTACTTGATCTCGAAGGCGCGGGCGAAGCCCTGGCCGAGATTGTGCGAAGTCCCGGCCTGCAGGGCCTGGCCGTCGGGCATCATCGCCTCCATCGTGTAGGTCCGGTCCGCGCCCGCGAACTTCTCGCTCTCGGGCTTGAAGCCGGCCAGCACCGGCAGGGCAAGGTCGTTCTTCAGAAAGTCGAGGTAAAGGTCGAGTATCTTCAGCGTTTCCTCCTCGGCCTCCGCCTCGGTGCGGTGCAGGGTGTGGCCCTCCTGCCAGAGAAACTCGCTCGTGCGCAGGAAGAGCCGGGTCGCCTTCTCGGCCCGGAAGATGTTGCACCACTGGTTCATCAGCACCGGCAGGTCCCGCCAGGACTTCACCCAGCGGGCGAACATCGCGTTGATGACCGCCTCGGAAGTCGGGCGCAGGGCCAGCCGCTCTTCGAGCTTATCCGCGCCGCGGTGGGTGACCCACCAGGCCTCGGGTGCGAAGCCCTCCACGTGCCGGGCCTCCTTCCTGAAGAAACTCTCCGGCACCATCGTCGGGAAACAAGCGTTCACGTGGCCGGTCGCCTTGAAGCGGGCGTCGAGCCGCTGTTGAATGTTCTCCCAGATACCGTAGCCGTGGGGACGGATGACCATACAGCCGCGGATCGGCGCATAGTCGGCCAGCCCGGCCTTGAGCACGACCGCGGTGTACCAATCGGAGAAGTTCTCGGACTTCTTCGGGATTTCCTTTACCAAGCCGTCATCTTTCATAGCGGGGAATACTAGCCGCGATGCCAATCGAGTCAAGGCCGCCGCGGGATACCCGGACGGAGTAACCGCCGATGGACGCCGATGAACGCCGAGGGAAGCGGGGATATGACCGGGCCGCGGGACATGACCGAATTGCGCTCGGGCAATGCGGGCATTCGCATCGGATGCGAAACGGATCGTGTCCCCTGATTCCCGGACTGCCGCCGCTATTCTCCTACCGCTGAATCACGACCTTCCGACTCAACCCCTCGGACCCTTGGTCCCTGGGACCCTGTGCCCTGATGAAGTAGACGCCGGGCGCAAGGTGCCGGACATCATTCTCGCCGGGCTGGAGCTCCATCACCTTCCGGCCGGTGGCGTTTAGGAGTTGCGCGGGCTTGGGACACAATCCCGATTCTCCGGGCAGAATCGGGTTATGTCCCGCGCCCGA
>DSBX01000264.1 GCA_011049385.1 Caldifarciminota bacterium
CGACAGCCGCGTCACCGACCGGGCGCTCCCGGGATTGACAGCCCAGTTGTCAGGATGCAACAGAACACGACAGTTCCAGTATACCAGATTGACAAGGTATATCAAGTCGTGCGGCTCCAAACCCGACTTGACACCCACAAACCGGCGCGGATAATGGCCCGTGCCTGATACTGCCTGTAACGCTTCCAACCCGGCGCGCTTCCGCTAGCCCGCCCGCCAAGCTCCCCATGCCGACGCCATCTGCCGAATTCGAACGACGCATCGCCCCGGTGGTCGGTCGCATCGGCGAAGTCGAAGCCGCGCTTTCTCACCCCGACGTAAGCCGCGACCCGGCCCGGCTCCGGGACCTGACCCACGAACTGCGCCGCATCTCCGCGCTCCGGGCCCGGCTCAAGGAGTATTGTCGAGTCGAACGCGAGTTGGCCGAGGCCGAGACGATGGCCGAGGACGCGGGTGACGCGGACCTGCGCGAACTGGCCGAGGCCGAGACCGCCGAACTGGCCGGGCGGCTGGCCCGGCTCGACGAAGAGTTCCGGCGTGAGCTCGCCCCGCGCTCGCCGGACTGGGACAAGGGCTGCATTCTCGAACTCCGGCCCGCGGCCGGGGGGGAAGAATCGGCGCTCTTCGCCGGCACCCTCTACCGGATGTACGCGCGCTACGCCGAGCTTCACGGGCTCAAGATCGAAGTGCTTTCCTCCCGGCCGAGCGAGCTCGACGGCTATAAAGAGATGGTCTTCGCGGTTACCGGTGAGGAGCCGTTCCGACGCTTCCGGTTCGAAAGCGGCGTCCACCGGGTCCAGCGCGTACCCGAGACCGAGGCCGCGGGACGGATTCACACCTCGACCGTCACCGTCGCGGTGCTCATCGAACCGGAAGAAGTAGAACTCAAGATTGATCCGAAGGACCTGCGGGTTGACGTCTTCCGTGCCGGCGGCCACGGCGGCCAGCACGTCAACGTCACCGATTCCGCGGTCCGCATCACCCACCTGCCGACCGGGCTGGTCGTCAGCTGCCAGGACGAACGCTCCCAGGGCCGGAACAAGACCAAGGCGATGAAGGTGCTCGCCGCCCGGCTCCTCGACGCCCGCCGCGCCGCGGATCAAGCGAAGGCGGTCGAGGCCCGGCGCGGGCAAATCGGCACCGGCGAGCGGAGCGAGAAGATCCGCACCTACAACTTCCCCCAGAACCGCGTCACCGACCACCGCATCAAGTTCACCACCCACTCGCTGGACAAGGTGCTGGCCGGCGAACTCGACCCGGTCTTCGACGCGCTCGAAACCGCCGAGGCCGAGCTCGCCCGGGGAGAATGAATGTCCCCCGCCCGACCACTGCGGTAATGCCGTGCATCCGCGGGCACTGCTGAAGCAGACACGCGGCCTCATCAGCCGCGCCGACGCGGAATTCCTGCTCCTCGCCCTGCTCGGGCTTCCCCGCCACGAACTGTGGCTCACCGACCGGCCGATACCCACCGCCAAGCGGGTCCGGTTCGAACGGATGGTACGCCGGGTTGCCACCGGCGAACCGCCCCAGTATGTCACCGGCCGGGCGCCGTTTCTTGACTTCGAACTCCGGGTTGATCGGCGCGTACTGATTCCGCGTCCCGAGACCGAGGAGCTGGTACTGCGCGCGCTGGCCCGGCGACCTGACCCGCGCCGGGTCCTCGACTTCGGCACCGGCTCCGGCTGTATCGCCATTGCCGTTGCCCGACGCTGTCCGGCCGCCCGCGTGCTGGCGCTGGACGCTTCGGCCCCGGCCCTCGCCGTCTGCCGACGCAACCTGCTCGAACACCGACTGACCGGCCGGGTGCGCCCGCTCCGTGCCGACCGTCTCGACCACTCGGCCCTGCGCCGACGCCGGTTTGACCTGCTCATCGCCAACCCGCCCTACGTCCCGACCGCCCGGCTGGCCCGGCTCGCGACCCGCGTGCGGTCACACGAACCGCACGTGGCACTTGATGGCGGCCCGGACGGGACTAAGATTCTCTCGATGCTTCTTGCCCGGGGTCCGGAACTGCTCGCACCGGGCGGTCTTCTCGCACTGGAGATTGACCACTCGCACGCCGATGCGCTCCGCTACCGTGCGCCGGGAGCACGGGTCGAAAGGGACCTCGCCGGTCGTGACCGCTACCTGTTCCTGGCCCGGGAGGATTTGCAGTGAGGATCGGCCTGCTCGTCAACCGGGGAAAACCCGCCGCCCGCAGGTTTGTGACCGGCTTCGTCAACTGGCTCAGCGCCCACGGCCACGAGCCGGTGCTGACCCCCGACACCGCCCGCGCCTTCACACTCAAGGTTGCGCGCCTGCCGGACGCGGAAATCGTCCGCTCGGTCGAACTCCTCGTCGCTCTCGGCGGCGACGGTACACTCCTGCGTGCGGCCCGACTTGTCGGCCCGCGCGAAACGCCGGTAATGGGCGTGAACCTGGGCGGGCTCGGGTTTCTGACCGAATTCTCAACCGCCGAGGCGCGAACCGGAGTCACCGCCTTCAGCCGCGGGCAGCACCGTGAGGAACGCCGGATGGTGCTGGCCTGCCGCTACGGTCGGCGCCGCGGGTTCGCCCTCAACGACTGCGCGGTCAATATGGGCCGAACCGGCCGGGTCATCAAGGTCGTCGTCCGGGCCGACGGCGAATTCGTGAACCGGTTCTCCGGAGACGGACTGGTGATCTCGACGCCGACCGGCTCGACCGCCTACTCGCTCGCGGCAGGCGGCCCGGTGGTCGTGCCGACCCTGGCCGCGGTCCTGCTCACCCCGCTCGCGCCCCATGCGCTGGCCGCCCGGCCGCTGATCCTGCCTGCCGACGGGACGCTCGAAGTCGAACTGGCCGCGGGCTCCGAACCGGCGACGTTCAACCTCGACGGCCAGCAGGTCTGGCCGCTCACGCCCGGTCGGCCCGTAGCAATCGAGCGGGCCGGCTTCTACGTCCGGCTCGTCACGCCGGCAGGGAAGAGCTGGTTCGGCATCCTGCGCGACAAACTCAAGTGGAGCGGAAGCCAGGTCTAGGGTGCTTGCTCAACTCCGGGTCCGCAACTACGCGCTGATTGACGACCTCGAGGTCGAGTTCGGCCCGGGCCTGACCGTCCTCACCGGCGAGACCGGCGCGGGCAAGTCCATCATTGTCGGTGCTCTGTCCCTGGCCCTGGGCGAGCGCCACGACGCAACGATGCTACGCACCGGCGCGGACCACTGCACCATCGAAGCCCGCTTCACCGGTGTGAACCGGCTGGCCGAAGACTGCCGAGCACAGGGCATCGAACTGGACGAGGAAGAACTCATCGTCCGCCGGAGGGCCGGCGCGGACGGCCGTTCCAGCGCCTGGCTCAACGACGCCGCGGTCACCGTCGGCACCCTGCGCCGCGTCGGCGACCGGCTGGTTGACCTGCACGGCCAGCACCAGCACCAGCTTCTGCTCGACCCGCAGGCCCAGCTCAGCATCCTCGACGCCTCGGCCCGGCTCGAGGCCACCCGGACGAGGTACCGCGCCGGTTACGAGGAACTGCGCGCGGCCGAGGCGGAACTGGCCGCGCTCGAAACCGAGGCCGCCGCGCGCCGGCAACGTCAGGACCTGACCGCCTTCCAGGCCCGGGAACTGACCGAGGCGGCGGTCGTGGCCGGTGAAGCGGACGCACTCCGTCGCGAACAGGAACTGCTCGCCAGCGTCGAGCGCCGGCACCGGCTGGTCCGGGAGTTGGGTGAGATGCTGTCCGAGCGCGACGGCTCCGCGGTCGAGCTTGCCTCGACAATCGCCGACCGGGTCGCCGAACTGGCGAAGCTGGACCCGGCCCTGACCGACGACGTCGAACCGACCCGCACCGCCCGGGTTCTGCTCGACGAGCTCTGGCGCAAGATCAGCCGCTACCAGGATAGCATTGAGTTCGCGCCCGAGCGAGCCGACGAAGTCAACGCCCGGCTCTTTCTGCTCGAGAAGCTCGAGCGCAAGTACGCTGTCGCCGCCGACGAACTGCCGGCCCTGGCCGAGAAGCTGACCGGCGAACTCGCCGCGGCCGAACTCGACGAGTCCCGGGCCGAGAAGCTGCGCCGGGACATCGAGTCACGCCGCCGGACACTGCTCGACGCCGCGACCGACATCACCCGCCGTCGTCGCTCGGCCGGCACCGAGCTCTCGCGTCGGGTCGGCACCGAGTTCCGTGCGCTCGGACTCGAAAACGCCCGGCTTGAGGTCGTGGTTGACGGCCCGAAACGGCCGTCCGCCTCGGACCTCGGCCCGGACGGGATTGACACCGTCGAGTTCCGATTCTCGGCGAACCCGGGCGAGGAGTTGAAGCCTCTGCGCCGGGTCGCCTCGGGCGGTGAGCTTTCCCGGATAATGCTCGCGCTCAAGAGCACGCTCGCCCGGGTCGCACTCGTGCCGGTGATGATCTTCGACGAAATTGATGCCGGCATCGGAGGACGGGTCGCGGAAGCGGTCGGCCGACGGCTGGCCCGTCTCGGTCGCACCCAGCAGGTCATCTGCATAACCCACCTTCCCCAGCTTGCCCGCTGTGCCGACCACCACTTCCTGATTGAGAAGACGACCAGCCGGGGGCGAACCCGCACCGGCCTCTGTCGGCTCGAGGGTGACGACCGGGTCCGGGAGCTGGCGCGGATGACCGCGGGCGCGAAGGTCACCGAAACCACGCTCGCCCACGCCCGCGAACTGCTGACCGAAAAGGGCAAGATTGACTGAACCGACTCAGCCCGAAGTCATCGGCGACGCGGAGGCATCCGACGCTTTGCACTCCCCGGACCGGGAACTGCCCGGCGCACGGCGGCTCGTCACCGTTCCCAATATCCTGAGCCTGAGCCGCCTTGTCCTGCTCGCGCCCATCCTGCTCTTGCTCGGCCGGAACCGCAGTACGCTCGCGCTCGGACTGATGATCGTAGCCTGGGTTACCGACGCGCTCGACGGCTGGTTCGCCCGCCGACTGCACCAGGTTTCCAACCTCGGCCGGGTGCTCGACCACCTCGTGGACAAGATCTGGATCGGGACCGTGCTGGTGATGCTGGTTCTGCTACGCGACCTGCCGGTGTACATCGCGGTCGCGGTCATCGGCCGCGACCTGCTGATACTTGCGGGCAGTCTCGTGCTGATGAAAGCGCGGGGCACCCTCGT
The DNA here is from genome assembly GCA_011049385.1 of Caldifarciminota bacterium. GTDB lineage: Bacteria > Hydrothermota > Tepidihabitantia > Tepidihabitantales > Tepidihabitantaceae > DSBX01. The sequence goes on from DSBX01000264.1 coordinate 5,110, forward strand.
CTCCTCCGACGTGCTCGGCAAGATCACCGGCTTCACCTTCGCCCTGATGATCGTCTACTACACCCTCAACCTGCCCGCGCTGGCCGGCTGGAAGGGCTGGGTGGACTCAACCGTCACCGTACTCATCGTCGTCTCGTTCCTGAACTACCTGAGCGTGTTCTTCCGCTGGATGAGCGGCTTCCGCCTGCCCGCCGAGCGCGACGACACCAGCCAGCACTGACCTGCCGGCCCGACTCCTGGTCCGTGCCGCCCGGGCCGTCGGCACTACATGAACGCGCGCGGCCCGCCACCTGAAGACATCACACTCAGGGCCGCCAGTCCCCCGACGACCGCGATCATCGGCGCCAGGGCCTGTGCGGGACGCAGGCCGAACGACGAAGCCAAGCCGAGCAGTATGACGAACAGTCCGCCGATGAACGCGAACCGAACACGCAGTGTCTTCTTGCTCATTACCTTCGGGAAAGGGTATTGCACACCGCGTGCCCGCGGCATCGGGACGCGTCCCAAGCGTAACCTGCCGTTTGAACAGGCTTTAGCCGCTACAGCAGGCCGGGGCGCATCCGCTTGCCGTCTCCTTCCGAACCTGGCCTGACCGGCTAAGGTACTACCCGGACAGTTGTTACGACCTGCGACCGCTGACCTTGAGGAAGTTGCGACGGAAGCTTGCCAGCGCCTTGTCCATCATCGCCGGCTTCACCGGACCCATGTGCCCGATGCGGACTATCTTGCCGCGCAGGTCGGCCTGGCCGTTGGCAAACAGGAAGCCATCCTTCTTGCACAGCTCGACGATCTTTGTCCCGTCCACGCCGTCGGGCGTTCTGTACACCGTCAGCGCGGCCGACGGGTGCTGGGGCAACATCTCCAACCCCAGACCCTGGAGCCTGGTCCGCACCCGCTGGGCCATCTTGCCGTGCGCGGACCAACTCCGGTTCGCGCCCTTGCCCACCGCCTGCTTGAGCCCGGCGTCGAGAGCGTAGAAGAGCGAGATCGCCGGGGTCCAGGGTGTCTGACCCTTGGCCGCGTACTTGCGGTAGGCCTTGAGGTCGAAGTAGTAGCGGGTAC
>DSBX01000042.1 GCA_011049385.1 Caldifarciminota bacterium
GCAGATCTGCGAGTACGCGCTCAAGACGACCGGCAGTGAGTTCGTCTTCATCAGTCGCTACCCGCGTTCGGCCCGGCCGTTCTACACGATGCCGGACCCGGAGGACGAAGAGTCCACGCTCGGTTTCGACCTGCTCTTCCGGGGGCTGGAGGTGACGACCGGCGGCCAGCGCATCCACGACTACCGGATGCTGGTGGACAGCATCCGCCGCATCGGCGGCAACCCGGCCGACTTCGTGTTCTACCTCGAGATCTTCAAGTACGCGATGCCGCCCCACGGCGGGCTGGCCATCGGCGCGGAGCGGCTGACCCAGCAGTTCCTCGGTCTCGGCAACATCCGGGAAGCGAGCTTCTTCCCGCGTGACCGGTTCCGGCTCACGCCCTGATATCGTCATATTCTTTGACCGGGCCGCCGGTTCGGTCTAGAATATCCTGATTCGCCAACCGACAAAGGAGCGCACATGTTCATAACGCTGGTATTGCTCAGTTCGCTTGTCGCCGCCCTGCCGATGCCGGAGGCCGGCGTCCCGCCGCCGGAGGCGGTTCGTTTCGAAGTCGCCCGCGACCTGGCCCGGCGCAAGGCCGCGGCCGAGTGGCCGCAGGCCCGGCTCGGCGAGGCGGTTCCCTACCTTGATGAAGAAGGCCGGACCGCGGCCTGGTTCTTCCAGTTCCGCACCGACGGCCGGTCCCTGCCCGGGTACGACGGGGTGGCCGAGGAAGTCCGGGCGGAGCGCGAGTTGCTCGGCCCGAATACCGACCTCACCGCCCGGGAATCGCGTTACGCGTTCGTGCTGGTCTCGGCCCGCTACGACCGGGCGCCTATCATCGCCTGGGGCTTGGGCGTGTCCGAATACTACGCGGTGGGCCGCGAACTGCAGGCGCGGGCGGCCGAACTGCTCGGTGCCGACGTTGCGCTCACGCGGCTCTACTTCGACTGGCCCCGGGTGAACTTCGAGTTCGGCGCGGCCGGCCGCAACGTGGTCCTGAGCGCCCGCGGCGAACGGAGCTGGCGGTCGCGGGCCGATTACCGGGCCGAACTCGCGGCCCGGCACGAGGCGGCCGCGGCCCGGTACGGCTACGACGAGTCGGTAATGGCCGAGGTCCATCGCCGTCGCTGGGATGACTACCTCGAGCGCGACTTCACCGACTTCGCCGACGTCTTCGTGCCCCAGCACCAGCGCGCGCCGTTCTACGACTGGAGCTACGGCTGTACCCCGACCTCGGGCGGGATGGTCTGCGGTTACATTGACCGGGTCCGGGAGTTCGGCCGGCTCGTGGACTACAACTTCGCCCGCTGGGAGCTGGTCGTCAGCAACTTCACCTGGCAGATTCCCAACGCCCAGCGCGAGTGCGCCATTGCGATGAATACCGACACGGTCAACACCGGTGGAACCAATGTCAGCTGGATCGGGCCCGGGCTCAAGAGGGTGATCGAGAACAACGGCTACTCCTGCAATATGGTCTCGGTCTTGGGCGGGTCGCACAACGACTGGGCCTGGAACACGGTCACCAGCGAGATTGACCGCGGCAACGCGATGGTCTGGTCTGCGCTCTGGGAGCAGCATTCACTCGCCGCATTCGGCTATCGGACCCCGGACAAGGACATCTACGTCCACAACACCTGGTGGCAGCCCGCGGCCTGGTGGCATTACTCCGGGCCGGACTGGTCATACGTTGACTCGCCCACGGTCAGCGGCGGCAGTGCCTACAAGCTGGCGCTCACCTGGCCGCTCGGCGACACCTTCTACAACTCCACCGGCCGGGGCGAGGTCCTGCAGGTGGGCGACACCGCCCACGTCACCTGGGACAACCACGGCAACCCGGCGACCCGGGTGGATATCGAGATTTCCCACAACCGCGGCCGGAACTGGACCGCGCTGGCGACGAACCTGCCCGACAACGGCCGGTACGCCTGGTTCGTGGACTCGACAACCGCGGCCAGCGATTCGGTGCGGCTCCGGTTGAAGCAGTACCAGGGTTCGACGCTGACCTCGGCCGACGGCAGTTTCGGCGACTTCAAGCTCGTCCGCCAGCCCCTGCCGCCGCTGAGCCTGGCCCCGCCCAACGGCCGCCAGCTCTTCGAAGGCGGCGTCGTCCTGCTCGTGGACACGACCCGGGCGGACATTGACAGTTTCGAGTTCCGGCTGATGCAGTCCACCGATACGATCTGGCGCTGGAAGGCGGACGTGCCCTACTGCTCCCTGCCCGACTCGCTGTTCACCTTCGGCCGCTCCTACAAGTGGGTGAGCCGCGGTCGCAACAACTTCGGCTGGGGCGAGTGGGGCACGCCGTGGAGTTTCTGGTGCCGGTTCCAGGCCGGGGTGGCCGAGGAGGAGCCGGGCGCGCCGGAGACGTCACTGCGGGTGACGGCGGTGGGCGCGCGCGGGACCGGGGTCAGGTTCGCGCTCGGTGCGGTGCGCTCCGATGCGCGGCTGGTGCTGTATGACGCGCTGGGCGGCCGGGTCGGTGCGCTGGCACCCGCGCCGGAGGTCGTCTGGGACGGTCGTGATGCGAACGGCCGGCTGTTGCCGGCCGGGCTCTACTTCGCGCGTCTCGAAGATGCCGGCATCACCCGGACGGTCCGGTTCCTGCTGGTCGAGTAGGCCGAGAGCGAGAGTTCTTCCGGGCCGGGGCAACTCCCCGGCCCTTCGCGTCAGAGGTGGAATTCGACGACGTCGCGGTCCTTGAGCACGTGCTCGCGGTCCACCCGCAGGCCCTCGATGTCCGGCTCGCTCCAGAGCCGGGCGAAGTTCAACTGCCGGGCGAAATCCTTGTGCAGGTGGTAGGCCGCGTCCATCACCGTCGCGCCGGTGGGCAGGATGACCGGGTCAACCTTGTCCACCGGGTGGCCGGGTCGCTTGGTGTAGACCCGGATGATGTCGAGGATGGCGAACAGCCGCCGCTTCAGCTCCTCGACACCGGCACCGGTCTCGATTGACACCGGCAGGATATCGGCGGTCCCCAGCATCTCGGTGACGATGGCGAGCCGGTCGGCCGCGTCCGGGTCGTCGCATTTCGCCCCGACCCGAAGCGTCGGGCAGTAGCGCAGTTCCTCGGACGGCACCAGCGAGATCCGGGCCGCGGTCAGCAGTTCCCGGACCTGCTCGGTGGTTTCGAGCAGGGCGTCGTCGGCGAGGTCCAGCACCCAGAGCCCGGCATCCGCGGTCCGGATGATGTGGTAGAGCCAGCCCGGCGCATCGGGCGCGATCGGCGGCGTGTCCACGAGCTGGACCTGGATGCTCTCCCACGCCATCATCCCGGCCCCGGGTTGGGCGGTCGTGAACGGCCAGGGCGCGACCTGGGTGGGCAGGCCGGTGAGCCCGGCGACGAGCGCGGACTTGCCGCAGTTGGGCGCGCCGAAGACCGCCACCTGGCCCGCGCCCTGCTTCTCGATGTGGAGGAAGTCCTGGCGCTTGGGGCCCTTCCTGGACGAGAACTCCCGGCGCAGTTTGGCGATGCGGGTCTTGATGTCGGCCTGCATCTTCTCGGTGCCCTTGTGCTTGGGAATCGTTGCCAGCATCTCTTCGAGGCAGGCCAGCCGTTCGGCCGGGGTCTGCGCCTTGCGGTAGGCCTCCTCGGCCTTCCTGTACTCGGGGGAGACGTTCGCAGGCATCGCTAATTTATACCCGGCGTGACGGCAAAGGCAAGAGCTTCCGAAGGAGCTCCTGCCTCCGCCGTGTCCGGGCTAAACGGTCACGTCCGGACCGATGTCCGAGAACACCAGCCCTGATATCAGCTTGGGGTAGAAGTCGGTGGACTTCTGGGGCATCCGTTCGCCCTTCTCGGCCAGGGCCCGGACCTGCTCGGCCCGGGTCGGGTTCATCAGCAACACCGCCTGGAACTCGCCCGAGTCCACGCGCTCGATGGCCCGGCGCCAGTCGCGCTCATACTTGACGTGGTTCTCGATGTTCTCGCGCGTGACGCCGAAACTGCCCTCGATGATGACCGAATGCAGGACGACGACGTCCAGCGCGCGGTAGTCGGCACTGCGCTCCGGGCCGACCGCCCGTTCGACCGCGGCGCGGTCGGTCAGCTCCAACAGCCGGGTCCGGCCCGGTCCGGCGTGGAGCACGAAGGCGTTGCCGCCCGCCGCGGCCTTGAGCTTCGTTTCCGCCTCGCCGGGCTCGACCGGCGTGACCCTGAAGGCGCGGCCCAGCTCGGCCACCTTCGCGTCCCAGTCCACCTCGCCCAGGTGCTTGAGCAGGCGGTGGGTCGGGAAGATGACCAGTCCCGGGTCGGCGACGTTGACGAAGGCGCAGGTCTTGAAGCGCACCGCGGCGTCGGGGGAGAGGCCGGGCTCGGCCGCCTCGACCTCCTTGCGGAAGTTGAGCGCGGTCTCGTAGCGGTGGTGGCCGTCGGCGATGAGCATCACCGCGCCTTCGAGCTTCGCCCGCACCGCGGCGACCTTCGCCGGGTCGGTGATGGTCCAGGCCCGGTGCTTCACCCCGTACTCGTCGGTGGTCTTGAGGTCCGGCTCGCCCGCGGGTTCGAGCAGGCGGTCAACCTCGCGCTCCGGGTCGGAGTAGAGCATGAAGATCTGCTCGTAGTCCTTGCGGGTCGCGCGGGTCAGGTTGAGCCGGTCGGCCTTGGCCTTGGACAGCGTCCGCTCGTGGGGCAGGACCGTGCCCTTCTCGAACTCGTCCACCCGGAGCAGGCCGATGAAGCCCTTGCGGACGTGCTTCTCGCCCAGCGCCTCGAACTCCTCGTGGTAGGCGTAAAGCGCGGGCTCATCGTCGCGGACGAGCAGGCCCTCGTCGAGCCACTGCCGGCAGAGCCGGTCCGACTCCTCGTAGCTCTCGGGCAGGATGAGCCGGACGAAGTTGTGCGGGTCGGCGGCAAGGTAGGCCTGCTTCATCTCCGGGCTGACCTTGTCATAAGGCTGGGTGGTGACCTTGTCCAGGTCGCTCACCCGGGCCGGGTTGTAGCGGATGCCGCGGAACGGTCGGATGTCGGCCATCTCCGCTCCTACGCGCCGAGCAGGGCGTCGCGAACCTTCTCGGCGATACCGATGCCGGCCCGCTCCTGGCCTTCCTTCGTCTGGGCGCCGACGTGCGGCGTGCCGATGACGTTGGGCAGGCTGTAGAGCTTGAAGTCCTTCACCGGCTCGGTCTCGTAGACGTCGAGCGCGGCCATCCCGACCTGGCCGGACTGCAGGGCCTCGAACAGCGCCTCCTCGTCAACCACCCCGCCCCGGGCGCAGTTGACGATGAACACGCCCTTCTTCATCCGGGCGATGGTATCCCTGTTGATGATGTGGTAGGTCTCCTCGGTGCGCGGGACGTGGAGCGAGATGTAGTCCGCCGCGGGCAGCATCTCCTCGAGCGGGCAGACCCGGCCGTAGGGCGCATCTTTGACATACGGGTCCACGACCAGCACCGTCATCCCCAGCGCCTCGGCCCGCTTGGCCAGCTCGGTGCCGATCCGGCCCGAGCCGATGAGCCCGAGCGTCTTGCCGTAGAGCTCGGTGCCCTTGAACTGCTTCTTCTCCCACTTGCCCGCCCGCATCGAGGCGGTCGCCTGCGGGATCGAGCGCGCGCAGGACAGCATCATTCCGAGCGCGAGCTCGGCGACGGTGATCGAAGTCGCGGTCGGCGTGTTGACGACCTTGATGCCCTTCGCCTCGGCGGCCTTGCGGTCCACGTTGTCCAGGCCGACCCCGGCGCGGCCGATGCACTTGAGGTTGGTGCCGGCGTTGATGACCTCGGCGGTGACCTTGGTCGCACTGCGGACGATGATGGCGTCATAGGCCGGGATGGCCTTGATCAGCTCATCCGGGGGCAGGCCGGGCTGTTCGGTGACCTCGATGCCGGCCGCCTTGAGCAGTTCGACGCCCTTCGCGGCGATCGGGTCGGTGATGATTACTTTCATCGGGTAACTCCTTTATCTGAAGTCGAAACGGAGCCAGCGAATCCTAGCCGATAGGCCCGGGAAGTCAACCACCGCCGTCCGCGCGTTGACTCGGTTCGTTTCTCCGGGTAGCATTACTATGGGAAGGGAAATGCGCAACAGGAAACGCAAGCACCACGACTCCGAGACTCAGACTCTCGAACGCCTCCGCGCCCGGCGCAAGAGCGTCGGCACCGACTGGCGGAGCATCCCGGCGCGACTGCTCTTCTGGCC
>DSBX01000354.1 GCA_011049385.1 Caldifarciminota bacterium
CCACCTGCACCGGGTCTTTGATCCCATTGTCGCGACCATCGCTCAACAGCAACACTGCGCCCGGTTGCCGTCGGAGAACATGGGCGAGCGCGGCACCCATCCGGGTCCGCTCTCGACCCGGTCCGGTGCCCGGCCGCAGCCGCAAGTCCTCATCCGCCACCACAGTCGTCTCTGCGAACAAGAAAAGCGACACACCGGCGTCGAGAGTCGGCAACAGCGCCCGCACTGCACGCACGACAGCGCTGTCCGCGCCGCCGAAACTCATGCTGTGGGAAACATCCACCAGCACCACAACTGTCCGGCCCGGTCGCAACCAACTGGGCCTGATGACCTGGCCGCTCAGGACCGCGAACAGTACGACAATCGAAACCAGACGCATCGCCAGCAGTACAAGCAAAGAGCTCGTCGTACGCGGCGATGGGTCACGCCGGATATCCCGGAGATGCACACCCACCGCCAACGCCAGCAGGCAGGCGCTAACGACGATACTCGCCAACAGCACGTGGCTCAAACTCGGGTTGAAGATCGAGGAACAGGCTGTCCGGTCCGGGCACGAAACTTGAACGGCGGGCGACAAGATCAACCAGGCCGTCATGACTGGTATCACTCACCGCAACCACCTCGTAGGTCCCTCCCGGGATGCGTAAGAAGAAGACGCCCCTCTCGTCGGTCACCGCCAGTGCTACCGCGGTATCGGCCAACAGGAACACCAGAGCCGGCACCGGTCCGGAGACACGACCGGCCACGCCCATCCCCGGGAACAGGGTATCGCGGGTGAAACTGGTCGCCACAATCTCCCGAGTCCGATTGCCCTCCAGGTCCGTCATCCCCGGAAGCAACGCAACATACACAGGAGGCGCCGCCGCTGAATCCTCTCTGGTACTCGGCGCGTCCGCATCCGTCGTTCTCACTCCTCCGGAATCGGGCTCAGACTCCGTACCTCGGGCTCTCTCGTCTCTCTCATCCGCGACCGACAGGTCCACTGTCACCTTGCCGGGTCGCTTCAGAGTGAGACGCTGCCAACCCGCGTCCCAGTGGGACATCAGAGCGGTATCCAGCGAAGCCGGGATTGCGACCAGTTCCGGTATGACCAGGGTGTCCATCGGCTTGCTGAACTCGTATGTTATCTCGTCCGAGAAGTAGCCGCTCTGACCAAGCCGCGGGCGCACCGACCGGACCCGCGGTCGCACCGTATCCGGCCTGCTCCCGCCCCGGAACCGCGCACGCACACGGGCGAAATTGCCGGCCAAGTCCGGCACCCACGCAGACAGGTGATAGACCACCTCGTCTTGACGCTCCGTCCAGGCCAGCAAGCGATCCCCACCACGCGGAGAGGTCAGGCCACGCACTTCCAGCACACCGTCCGGGCCAACGATGGCAAGACTCTCCGCCGGCACCCGGGACAGGTCTACCGGTTCATCAAACTCCATCTCGACACCGGTCAACCCGCGCGTCCGGACAAGCACAAGCCGCGGTGCGAAACGGTCCGGACTGGGCGGGGGCATACGCTTGGCGCACGTCCCGACAGCCAGCAACACCAGCACCGAGCCTGCGACCAGCAAGTGACTACGCATCATCAATCACCTCTGTGATCCGTCGCAGTGCTGCACGATCCGTACCCTGCTCCCGGGCCACCTCGACCAACTGTCTCGTGAGACTGAGATAGAGCGCTACCAGTTCAGGCGTCCGCTCGCGCAAGACCGCCAGGTGACCGGCGACTGTTTCGGCATCACCACGCGGCACCGGCCCGGTCAGCAACCGACCGACACCGCGGTCAGGCGTTCCTTCGAATGTCGTTCTCATCAGGGTCTCCCGCATTCTGGCTGACCGAGAAGACCGAATGCCCAGCTCTCTCGCGATCCGCCCGGCCGACCCTGCCAGCGCGTGCTGAAAGTTGGAAGCGAACACGCACATCGCATGGTAGAGCGGCCGGTCCCCGCCTTTGAGCAGGAAGGAGTCACCGCCCAGCTCACGAGCCAGCCTCCGACCGAAACGAAGACCGGCAGGGGTTCCGTCCAACGCCACGGCACAGCCTTCAAATGACACCTCGATACCCGGTGACGGGAATACCCGCGCCGGGTGAAACGCAACCGTCTCGATTGTCCGCTCGTGTGCAGAACCGAAAACCTCTACCCCAAAGAACCCTGAGCAATGGGCAATGATACTGCCGGGCCTGAGCCGCCCGGCGATACGCTCGAACAGCACCGAGATCTCGCGGTCAGGAACGGTAAGGAACAGCACGTCACTGACCGCGGCCACCCTCGCCGCCGACTGCCTCTCCTGTTTCTGCCCCAACACGCTGAGGGCCAGGCGCAACGCTTCGGTCCTGCGGTCGCTAATGCCTGCGAGTTCGTAACCAAGGCGAACGCAGTTCCGGGCGAGTGCGGTCCCGACCCGACCAGCCCCGATGAACCCCAGAACCGGATGGCAACCAGCTCTCATTCGTTCGCCTCTCCCAGGGTCACGTACTCGACGATGGCTTCAAGTCGCTTCGGTCCGATTCCGGAGACACGAAGGAGTTGTTCGACCCGCCTGAACGGACCGTGCTTGTCACGGTAGGCGATTATGCGACCGGCAATGACCGGCCCGATCCCCGGCAGTGCCTCGAGCTCATACCCGCTAGCGGCGTTGACATTGACAAGGCCAACCGCCGCTCTCGACCGCTCGCCAGCCCGCAGGGCCGGCTCATCGAGTTCCTGAGTCATCAACACCGGTGCGGACGCGGCGAGCCGGGCTGCGCGTTCCCTCCGCACCACCAGCATCCCGGAGCCGAGCAACAGCGCCGCAATGAGAATGAGGAGGACGCGCTTCTCGGTAGCCGTCATCAGAAACGAAACAACACCCAGACATCAAGGTCGGTCGTGGTCGTCCGGGTTCCGGTCTGCGCCCGGCTGTTGCTGTAGCCGACGTTGGCCCCGGCTTCTATCGCCCTTGAAAACATATAGGCACCGGTGAGGCGGGTAGACCAAGCCCGGTCGTCCTGGAGGTGAACGAAGACGATTTCCTCCGGGTTGCGCCGCTGGCGGGTGGTGTATGAATAATCGAACGCCCACGTCAAACGAAGGTCGGAACTGAACCGTACCCCCCTGAAGAAGGGCAACCGCAAACCACGGGGCGCTGAGAAAGCGTAGCTCGCTTGAAGCCTCCCTCCCCTGGACTCGGCCCGGTTCTCGCTCGAGTTGGCCTCACGGCTGTTCCCCAGCCAAGTCCTGCCCTGCGTCAAAGAGTAGTTGGCCGACACCGTTGTCGTCACACGCTGCTTCCACGTTGTCTGCCAGGAAAGCAGGGGGCTGAGGTCGTGCGTCTGGGACTCGGTCAGGCCGTACCACTCCAGGGTATCGGCCTCCAGATCGACGTTTCCGCCGACATCGTACCGTCGGCGGTAACGTCCGTTGAGCCGCGAATCGGTCGCGTAGTTCTTGAACAGTTCGTGCACGCGGTTCACACTGAAGTCAAAATCCGGCCAACTTGTGGAGAAGTCCCTGGTAGCACTAAAGATACTGGTATTGGTAGACCGGCTCCAGTCATAGCCCGCACCCAAACGGAAGTCCTTGATTCGAAGGCCCGATGATGCCCGCCACGAACTGGCCAACTCGACGGTCTGGCTACTGCGCTCGATCGCAGTGTCAATGTCGCTCGTTAGACCCAGTCGGAAAGGCAGGGGAGCCGGGGCTCCGCTGTCAATGCTGACCGCAACCAGTTCAGCCACACGCCCGGTGCCGTATCCGAATTCGATGGGATCAACAACTCCGATGGCCGAGCCGAAAAGGGACAGGATACCCGGCCCGGGCCGGCCTGCGGGAACGGGGGCAGGCAACGTGTCGGACGACTCCTTTCCACCCCGGCTCACGGCGTCTTCGTTTCGGTCTCTGATCCAATCGGCAATCTCGGACAGTTCAACCGACAACCCGAACTCAAGCTCACCGCTGTTGCCCATGTTGCGATAAGGCTCGTAACGGAGCCCGCCTCCGCGTGGACGCTCGTCACTGTACTCGCCGTCGAACTCGACCGAGGGCGAAAGGAAGTCCCAGAGGTCCATCGAGTACGACGCGCTGAGATTCTCATCGCGCCCTGCTTCACTGCCCACGCGCAGGAACCCGGCAAGGGTATCCTCGTGAACCAGCAGGTCTCGCTCGACGCCGACCGAGTACTCAAACGACAGGTCATCGAGCGGCGAGTAGTCCACGCTGACGTCGGTGTTGAGTCCATGACCGACGGTTCGAGTAGTGTCCGCGAAGGTAGTGTCGCCGAGCGAACGCCGACTGACGCGCACCGAGCGATTCCTGCCCTCTGCCAAGCCGAACTGGATGGACTGGGGAAGGAGCGCGAGTTCGTCATCTTCGTTAAGCTCTATGCTGACATTGGGGCTGATGGAATACCCCCACTGGAGCCCGGTATTGAAGGAAGAGTCGTCCATCAACGGCGTGTTCCGAAAGCCTCGTCGGTGCCGCCAGGAGAACCCCATTGCTTCGACAGTATGGTTCAGCCAAGGATTGTCAGAGCGCTGTTTACGCAGGTTCTCAAGTGCGAAGCTCTCGTCGCGCGAACGCCCCTCCTCCCGTGCGGCCTCCTCGCGGCTGAGCCGGTAATCGGGCCAGTCGCTGGCGAACTTGGGAAGCTCGCGACGCTCGGTCGTGCTGTAGGAGACCGGCAGAGACACACCCCAACTCGCCGGTGTCAGGCGGTCGAGGTTGGCCCGCAGGTTGAGCCCGTAGTTCGTGCCATAGCCGCCGGTCTTGACGCCCTGCCCTTCACTGAGCTTGCGAAAGTTCGGGTCGGAGTAGCCGGCCGAAGCGGCCACGCTGAAGAAATCCGAGAGCCGGATGTCGGCCGACGCCTGGAGACCGAAACCCGGGTCCTGCCTGGGCGCGGAAAGACGCAGGTCGTTGAACCAGAGTGCGCCGGTCTTGGGTCGGCTGTCGTGGTTCTCGATGCCAAGCGCAAGGTAGCGGATGTCGGCCAGCGAAGGGTTCCCGCGCACCCGGAAAGGACCGGACTCGTAGAAACCGACTCCCGGTGTGCCGGCGCTGTCGCGCCTGGCCTTAAGTACCGGCAGGGAATCAAGCTCGATAACAAACTCGTACCAGTCTCCTCGCCCAACTGGAACGCCGTCGGTGACCCGGGCGGCGAAGGCGTAGTAGTTCAGCGAGTCGGCCCCGACCCGGAGCAGAAAACCTATGCCGCTGCCGTCGTCGTGGAGCCAAGCCCGCAACTGACCGTAATCCCGGTAGTCGTCGCGCTGGGCCGAAACCCGGCTAACCAGCGCCCGCCGGCCATCGCGAAGTTTACGGTAGCCGAACGCCAACGCCGCCTCCTGCTCAAGCCGACCATGGGCATCACGCCTGGGCTCGAACGGCGACACGTAGTCGGGATTCGTCTTGCGCGAAACCTGCGACAACCAGACCACCTCGCTCGTGTCCGGCACCCGGGCCGTGCCGCTGTCCGCGTCGATGTCGGCCAGCGTCGGTTCGCGCCAGCGACTGCCGGTGAACTCGATCGAAAAGAAGTCCATCGTGTCGGCTTCCTCGAACCCGTCGAACCAGACACGGACGTACTTGATATTCTCCCACTTGGGACTGCCGACCGCCCTAAAGGAAGCTGTGTCAAGCGAGACACGGTACAAGCGCCAGGGACCGTACAGCGGCTCGAAGCCGTCCGGCTCGTCAAGCGCAATCGTGGTTTCATAGTAGTGGTTGTAGCGCGAGAAACCGTTACCGGCAAGGTCCTCGGTATCGAGCCGCCCGTTGTTCTCGGTACCCATCTGGTTGTCTCGGTAGTCGTAGTCGTCGTTCGCGTCGTCGCCAGCGACCAAGGAGTCATCAACCCCGAATACGCCGTCCAGCCCGGTGTCTTCACCCTCGTCGAGAATGCCGTTTCCGTTCTTGTCCTCGGTATCAAGCTGGGCGTTGTAGCCGACGATACGGCCATCGCGTGCTCTTCTTGGCGCGTCTTCGTCAATACTCATTCCGACCGAGATGTTGACGTTGCCTTGACCACGCCGCGTGCGCATCACGATCTGCAGGTTATCAAGGTCCTTGAGATTCATCCCCATC
>DSBX01000071.1 GCA_011049385.1 Caldifarciminota bacterium
ACGTAGAGGTTCAGGAAGCCGAGGAGCGCGAGTTCGAGGTTGCCGAAGGCGAACCCGGCCCCGGAGATGATGACCGCGTCCACGAGCAGGATGGCGCTGCCGGTCGAGAGGTTGGAGCGCGCGGCGATGACCTGGCCGATGATGTCGGAGCCGCCGGTCGAGCCGCCGGCCCGGAAAACCAGCCCGAGCCCGGCCCCGAGGGTGAGCCCGCCGAAGATGCAGGCGAGGACCGGGTTGTCGGTGGCGGAACGGAGCGGCACGGCGTACTGGAAGAAGTCGATCAGGCCGGAGGAGATGACGATGCCGAGCACGGAGCGAATGCCGTAGGATTTGCCCAGTACCCTGATGCCGATGATGAACAGCGGCACGTTGATGACAAGGATGACCAGCCCGACCGGGGTGCCGAGGAGGTGGTTGAGGACCATCGCGACGCCGCCCGCGCCGCCCGGGACGATGTGATGCGGAATCAGGAAGAGTCGGTAGGCGAGCGCCATCACCGCCGAGCCGGCGATCATCAGCAGGATACTGCCGATGAGGTTGCGGCCGCGCGGGGATGGTCGGGTGGTCGGGTGCGGACGAGTCACGGCTGAGTGTAGCGGCCGCCTGTCCGCAGTCAATGGCGGTCGCCAAGTGCGACACCCGGTCACGCCCGGCGGTAAGGGCCGGAGAGGCGACCAGATACGCGGCTGTCGCACCCTGTCGCACCCGGCTGTTGACCGCTGGCGGACATTTGGTATAATGTATCTCGTGCAGCAAACCGAGGGCGCGTTTCCTCCCGGCACGTTGATATCGGACCGCTACGAGGTCCTGGCTTTCCTCGGTGGCGGTGAGACGACCGAAGTCTACAAGGTCCGGGACATCATCGGCGGCGACACCAAGGCGCTCAAGGCCTTGCGTGAGGACGCCGACAAGGAGGCGGAACTCCGCCTCAGCCGCGAGTTCTACCATCTGTCGCGTTTCGCCCACGCCGGCATCATCCAGGCCTACGACTACGGCACGACGCCCGAGCATCGGCCGTATTTCGTGATGGAGTTCTTCGCCGGCCTGCCGCTCAACCTCCATTTCGCCAAGGGCTATGTGCCCGAACTGGAATCGGTCACGGTGCAGGTGCTCGAGGCGCTGGACAGCATCCACGCCCAGGGATTGATTCACTGTGACCTCAAGCCCGGCAACATCCTCGTCGCCGAGCGTGACGGCAAGCCGGTGGCCAAACTGCTCGACTTCGGCTTCGCCGAACGACTCAAGCTGGGCGAGGGAGTCGAGGCGCGCGGAACCCTGGGCTATGTCGCGCCCGAGGTTTTCAAGGGCGCGGACGCCGATGCCCGCGCCGACCTCTACTCGCTGGGGATGGTGCTCTACGAGGTCGTCACCGGCACCGGGCCTTCGAGCGAGAAGAACCTGCGCGAGTGGTTGAAGAAGCAGTACTATTCCGAGTTCCCCTCGCCGCGCAAGGTCAACCCCGAGATTCCGGAGCGGTTCGAGGCGGTCCTGCTCTCGCTCATCCACAAGAGCCCGGAGCGGCGGCCGCATTCGGCGGCCGCGGTCGTCGAGACGCTGAGCGGCACTCGGACCGATGAACTGCCGACCGGGCCGCGGCGCTACCTGATGGCGCCGGGTTTCGTGGGCCGGGGCGAGTACATCGGCGAACTGCAGGGCGTGTTGCGGGACGGCGCGCAGAGCCGGCCCCGGGTCGTCTGCATTTCCGGCGAGCGCGGGGTGGGCAAGAGCCGGTTGATGTCCGAGTTCAAGTTCATGGCCCAGCTCGAAGGCGCGACGATATTCTCGTTCGAGCCGGGCTCGCTCGGCGCCCGTCCCCAGTCGCTGGTCGAGGCCCTGCTCGGCTATCTCAAGGTCTACGCCCGGACCGAACTGCCGTCGAGCGAGAACGCCGCGCCCGGCGACAGCGACGAGGCCAAGTACCGTCTGTTCGAGACGGTCACTCAGCGGCTCCGGGACCTGGCCGGCTCGCACCGGGTCGGCCACAGCCTCGTGCTCATCGTGGACGATTTCGAGCTGTTCGACCCGACCAGCCTCGAATTCCTGCGCTACCTGGGCTTCAGTCTTGAGAAGGACCGCATCATCCTGCTCGTCTGCGGCCTCAAGGAGCGCCGATTCCTCGACCTCATTGGCGAGTACGACCGCACCGGCCACGCGACGCACGTCGCCCTGCCCTCGCTGGACCGGGACGAGACCGAAGGGCTGACCGCTTCCCTGCTCGGCGAGGTCAACGACCGGGCGGCGCTGGCCGACTGGCTGATGCAGGCGACCGATGGCAACCCGCTGTTCGTCATCGAGACGGTGTACGCCCTCATCGAGGGCAAGGTCATCGTCCACCGCAAGGGGCGCTGGGCGCTGGAGCGCGAGAAGCTGGAGGCGTACCGGCCGCCCGATACCGTCACCGACGTCGTCAAGCGAAGGCTCGAAGGGCTGTCCGACGACGAACTGGAAGTGCTCCGGGTCGGAGCGGCTTCGGGCGGGCCTTTTGCGCTTGAGTTCCTGCGGGCGGTGCTGAGCATTGACGAGAAGGTGCTCTTCAACGCCATCGGTCGTCTCAAGGCGTTGGGTCTCCTGCGTTCCTTCGCCGGCGAAGGCAGTGCCTCGTTTATCCTCTCGAGCAAGATTCTTGAGGCGGTCATCACCGAGCGGCTCTCGGTTGACGAGCGGCGCGAGAATCATCGCCGGGTGGCACTGGCGCTGGAACTGCTCTACCCCGAGAAACAGGACAAGCTGCTCTTCGACCTCGCCCATCATTACACCCAGGCAGGCATCACCGACCGGGCCTACGCCTACTCGGTCCGGGCCGGCCGCCGGGCGCGCGAGCACCGGCTGTCGGAGCAGGCGCTTGGCTTCTACGAGACCGCGCTGGCGCTTTCGGCGAAGACCGCCAAGCCCCACGAGCGTATCGAGCTGATCGAGACCGTCGGCGAACTGCGCGAGGCGACCGGCCGCTACGCCGAGGCGATGGACATCTACACGCAGGGGATGAGCATCATCGTCTCGAACCGGGAACTGCCGAACCAGAAGGGCCTGCTGGCGCGGTTCCTGCGCCGGCTCGGCCTCGTCCACCAGCGGCTCCGGCGCAACGAGGAGGCGCTGAACTACTTCAACCAGGCCCTGCTCATGCACCCGGACCGGGGTTCGGTGAGCTACGTCGAACTGCTCGGCGACCTGGGCTGGACCTACTGCTCGACCCGGGACTACGAGAAAGCCGAGAACCTGCTGACCCAGGCGCTTCAGCTCGCGGACCGGCTCAAGACCGCGGAGCCGGAGGCCTGCAACAAGCTGTCGGCCCGGACGCTCTACTACTTCGCGGTGATGGCCTGGACCCGGCAGGACCTGGTGCTGGCGCTCCAGCTTGCCGAGCGCAGTCTCGGGGTGTACGAGAGCGCGCGCGACGACCGGAACGTCGGCCGGATCAGCCAGTTCATCGCCACGCTCTGGTGGCGGCGGGGCGAACTCGACAAGGCCAAGGAGTATTACCTCAAGTACCTGCCCGCCCAGCGCAAGAGCGCGGATGTCTCCCAGTTGCTACGCTCGCTCCAGGGGCTCGGCCTCATCAGCCAGGACGAGGGCGAATGGGACAAGGCCTACGACTATTCCGACGAGGCCCTGCGCATCGCCCGGCGTATCGGTGATACGCTGGCGACGGTCGAACTGGACAGCAACCTGGGCACGGTCTGTGATGAGCGGGGCGACTGGGAAGAAGCGCTCCGGCATTTCGATCGGGCCGGCGAGATGCTGTCTTCGGTCGAGTCTGCAAATCCCGGCCAGCGTGCCATCGTCCAGGCCAACCGGGCCCGGATTGTCGGCCGGATGGGCCGGTTGGACGAGGCGGAGCGGGAGTTGGCCGAGGCCCTGGCTCGGGCCGACGACACGGGCAACGAAGACCTCGGCTTCTTCGTTCTGCTCTACCAGGTCGAACTGGCCCTGCTCGCGGAGAAGAGCGACACCGCCCGACAGCGGCTGGCCCGGGCGGCCCGGTACTGCCGCAAGGACCGGGACTGGCGCAAGCGGGCGGCGCTTCACACCAGCGCGAGCCAGCTCCGGCTAGCCCGGGGCGAGTTCGAGCGGGCCCAGGCCAGCGCGGGCCGGGCGCTCATCTGCCTGAAAGACTACCCGGCCTCGAAGGAATACGCCCAGGCCCTGCGCAGTTCCGGGCTGGCCAAGTGCTTCCTCGACCTGCACGAGCGCGGGTCCCAGGAGATCAACCGCAGTATCGAACTGCTCAAGGCCTCGGGCTCACGCTATGAGCTGGGGCTGTCGCTTCACGCTTCGGCCCGGGCACTGACCCGTCAGAACCGGAGCGAGCGGACGATGGACCTCCGGATGCCGGTTTCCTTCCGGCCGGTGCCAACCCAGACTCTGACCGAGGCCCTCGCGAACCTGAAGCAGGCGGAGGAAATCTTCCAGGGGCTCGGCGCCCGCTTCGACCTCGCCCGGACCGAGGAACTCACCGAGACCCTGACGCAGGTGTCGGCGACGATGCAACTCAAGGCCCGGGAGCGAAGCGAATACCTCAAGGTCTTCTACCGCCTGAGCGAGCTGATGAGCCTGGACCTCGACAAGGAGGATTTCGCCGAGCGCGTGCTCGACCTCATCATCGAAGTCACCCGGGCCGAACGCGGGGTGCTCTTCCTCGTCCAGGGTAGTAAGCTGATTCCGGCCGCGGCCCGCAGTCTCGACCACGCGACCATCGAAGACGCTCGGGACGTTTCCTACTCGGTCCTGCGCAAGGTCAAGCGCCGGGGCGAACTGCTCTTCAGCGCGGACGCGCTCTCCGACCCGCGCTTCTCCGCGGCCAACAGTGTGATGCTCAACCGCATCCGCTCGATGCTCTGTGCGCCGCTCCGGGTGGACGGCAAGGTCGTCGGCACCATCTATCTCGACAGCCGGGTGACCGCTCATCTCTTCCTCGACGAGGACAAGAACCTGCTGATGTCGGTGGCCAACCTGCTCGGCGCGACGATTGACCGCTCCATCGCCTTCCAGCGACTCCAGGCGGAGATTTCCTCGATGCGCGAGGATATCCTCGTGGACGCGGCGACCGGGTTCTTCATGGGCCGCGCCAAGGCGATGCGCGAGGTCTATCGGGTCATCGAGCAGATTGCTGAGACCGACTGCACGGTGTTGCTGACCGGCGAGACCGGCACCGGCAAGGGCGTCATCGCCCGGCTCATCCACGCCAAGAGTGCCCGTTCCGGCCAGAAGTTCGTGACCATCAACTGCGGGACCCTGCCCGAACCCCTGCTCGAAAGCGAACTCTTCGGCCACGCCCGCGGGTCCTTCACCGGCGCGGTCAAAGACAAACCCGGTTTGTTCGAGCAGGCCGAAGGGGGGACCGCGTTCCTCGACGAGATTACCAACACCACGCTCGCGACCCAGGGAAAGCTGCTCCAGGTGCTGGAGGAGAAGACCATCCGCCGATTGGGCGAGACCGAGACCCGACGGGTGGATGTGCGGCTCGTCTGCGCGACGAATCTGAAACTGCCGGCCGAGGTCAAGGCGCGCCGGTTCCGGGAAGACCTGTACTACCGGATGAACGTCGTCGCCATCGAGGTCCCGCCCCTGCGCGACCGGGCGTCGGATATCCCGTATCTCGCCGAGTTCTTCGTCAAGCGCTACGCGCGTCAGCTCAACAAGCCGGTCACCGGCTTCGAGCCTGCGGTAGTCCGCGCCTTCTCCGCGTACCATTGGCCCGGCAATGTCCGCGAGCTCCAGAATGTCATCGAGCGGGCGGTGATAATGACCCAGCGACGGCGGATTCCGCTCGAGGACGTGGGCGAGCTCTTTGCCGGCATCAACACCGAAGCCGATGCCCAGTCCGGTTCGTCCAGCCGGGTGATAGACCGTAACCAGATCGTCCGGGCGCTTCGCGACAACAACGGTAACATCACCCGGGCCGCAGAGAGTCTTTCCACCCACCGTAGACAGTTACAGCGGCTCATCAAGCGCTACGCGATTGACCGGACGAACCTGAGCTAGCG
>DSBX01000231.1 GCA_011049385.1 Caldifarciminota bacterium
CGTCTCCGCTCGGAGCCGTATCGCTCGTGCCCTTCCTTTCAGCATTGCCCAGTCCTTCGGCGGAATGCCCGCCGACCTCGCGGCCACCCTCAGGGGGTCACCATGTGCCTGGGCTAGAGCTAACGCAGTGGCAGGCGCGTTCCTCTATGCGCTCCGAGGCGGCGCCAGCGGCGACTTCCGCCAGTACTTCTTCCCGACCCCGATACGCGGTGGCGGTTTCTACAACAGCCCTTGGGTATCGAAATCCTCGTTCGGCCACGACGTCGGCCACAGCGCGCTGACCTGGAACTCCGATAGCTCCTCTCATGGGTCCGTTGTCTACGGCATCGGCAAGAACAGTGACACCAAGTTCCAGGGCTACAACGAATCGAACAACTCATGGGCAGAGCTCGCGCGGCCCAGAACCTCACACGGAGCCGGGGTGTCTCTCGCCGCTCAGACCATAGGAGGGGCGAACGACACCATCTACTGGTTGCGTGGCGGCGGCAGTAGCAACTTCAGACGCTATCGCATAAGCGCCAACAGCTGGAACGCCGCGGCGAGCACGCCCTGGAGCATCGGTGCGGGCGCGGGTCTGGCCTTCTGCCCGAACGACCGCAAGTTCTACGCGACACGCGGCGGCGAGACTCCCCACTTCGCCCAATACCAGCCATACGCGCAGGACGATGACGACTCGGACGGTTTCGGCGGCGGCCAGTCCGGAGCCGAAACCCCGGTAGACGGTGCGGCGGTCACCTGCCGAATGTCCGGGCGCGGAACGTATCTGCTGAGTTACCCGGCCGCCGCCGGCAGAGATGCCACGTTCGCGGTCCACGACGCGACCGGACGCCTGCTCTCCGGCATCAGTACCCGGGAGGGTCAGGTTGAGTGGCGCCCGCCGAGCTCAGGTGTCCATCTGGTCGTTGTAACAGGCCCGGGCCTGCATGCGACCGGAAGGCTGACCGCAGTTCGATAGGAGGTGCGCATGCCCGCGGCTTTGATGATGAGAGGCAAGCACGGTATCTGCGCCGTGCTGATAGTTCTGTTCCTTGCCGGTTCGATTGCTCTTGCGCTGGAAGTCGAGGGGCTTCTAGCGATGCCCGACTCGTTCGGCATCACGAAGAGCGGTTGGTCGGACTTCGACTCGGCCACCGGCAAGCTCTATATCGCAGGGTCTTTCGCGGTCGCCTCCATTCAGGCACCCCAGACCCGCCGCTCCGGCCGCATTGACCTCCCGGTCGGCGGCAGGGGCCGTACCAGCAGGCCCTTCATACACCACGGGCTCGGCAAGCTCTACCTTGTGCCATACGACACCGCCATCGCCGTGATACGGACGGTGGACGACAGCGTCCTGGGCTTCATGCCGGCGCCGGCCTCACCACACCTTCGTTACTTCCTCGGCGGCGAGTGCGCCGTCCTCGCAGAGGAACTGAATCGCCTCTACGTCATGACCAACGGGAGCTGTGCGGTATACTGTCTGCTCGGCGACACCCTTCTCCACACCGTTCAGATGCCGATGACCTACGCCGTGGGCCAGATGACCTTCAACACGGTCAGCAGCAAGTTCTACGTTGGCGTGGGCAACAACCAACTGGCCATCTTCCACGCGGGCCCGGATACGCTGATAGACGTCGTCCAGGCCGGAGACGGTGCATCCGATCTTGGGTATCTTGCCCGGCACAACAAGGTCTACTTCTCCAACTACACCGGATCATCTGTCAGCATCTTCTGCGGTGCCGGGGACTCACTGATAACCGAACTGCCGACTCCGGGAGGCCCCATGACCATGGTGATGAACGAACTCGAAGGCAAGGGCTACCTCGGCGTCAGCACCGGCTACGCGGTGATATGCGGGAAGACGGACTCGGTGCTCAAGGTGCTTGACCTGCCCGGTGGACGCGGTTGCGCAGGCATCTGGCACGCGCCAACCAACACCATGTATCTCTCCTCTCCGGGCCATGTCTCCGTGGTGGACGGAGTCACCGACTCGCTGTTGAACGTGCACCACGAACCACTCCTCGGAACCGAAGAGAGCGCCAGTCACCCTGACGCCATCTACTTCTATGGAATCTACAACCAGATGACCTGCCTGGACCCGACCGCGGATTCTCTGGTCTGGCACGACCACTACACGGGCATCACGCAGCACTCGGTGGCGTGGTCGTCGTTTCATCGCCGGCTATTCGTCGGCTCCAGCAGAGAAAGGGTGGTCTTCTCCCAGGGCTTCCATCCTCTTACCTCCCCGGCCGTAGCAGTACTGCCGCGAACAGGCTCTGTTCCGACGGTCGTCACCGACGACGAAACCGGACTGTCCTACGCCGTGGGCATAGATGGCCCGCCCTGGGTATACCAGCTTGACAGCACGGGTGCTCTCACCGACTCGATACCGCTCTCCGGCTTCCCGCGCTCAGAACCGCTCCTTGCTCCCGGCGGAGGACGGCTCTACGTCGGCGTGCGCTTCGCTCCCGACGAATACGAGCTTGCGATTATCGCCACCGAGGGCAACCGGCTGGTGCGCACGATTCCGCTCGACGGCAACCCGGACGTCCCCGGTGTCGCCAGCCTGGACGCAGGCAAGGTCTACTGGAAGAACGGTGAGGGTATGGTGACCGTCTGTCTCCACGGCGACTCACTGCTCGACCGGATCGTCCTCCCGGGCCGGAACACGGCACCGACCGCCATGTTCGTACACCCAACGAACGGCCTGGTCTACATCTCCGTCATGACTGATGATGCGCCGCAAGGCATCTACGTCTTCGAGGCGACGACCGACAGCGTCGTGCGCGTAATCCAGATGGCGCCCCGGGGGCAGTTCGTCTACGTACCACGCTGGGACAAGCTCTACGCGGCAGGTGGCCACACGATTGTGGTGGACTGCGCAGAGAACCGCATTCTCAAGGTCATCTCGCTGCCTCACGGCCCGCTGGTCTACAACCCCGTCGCCGACCGACTGTACGCGCCGTATGGTCGCAGCCACCCGAACTTCGAATCCAAGAAGTTCGTGCTGGTCATTGACTGTGCTACCGACACTCCGGTGTCCTACGTACCGGTCGGCGCGGGCCCCCGACTGGGTGTGGACCCGGATTCCGGCTACGTCTTCGCCGCGTGCGAGAACTCCGTCATCTACGTAATCAGAGACCAGACACCGCCGGGCACTGCCGAGCCGGACCAGGACCGAGACGGCCTCGGCCCATGGCTGAAGACGACTCCGAACCCAACGCTGGGCGGTGTGCTGGTGGAGCTATCCCTTCCGGACAGCCGCCGGGTCGAACTCACCGTGTACGACGCATCGGGTCGCCGGGTTCGGCTGCTCGTGCACAAGGAACTCGGTCCGGACCGCGTGACGCTCCTGTGGGACGGAACCGACGGGAACGCAAGACTTCCGGCCGGAACCTACTTCGTCCAGCTCACCGGCACCAGCCTCTCCAGCAAGGTCGTACTCAAACGGCAGTAACCATGAAGGGAGGAGAAATGGCCTTGACTGCTCTATTACTCGCGGCTCTGCTGGCTGTGGCCGGTGCACAGAACGAGCGCTGGGTCTACCGATATGACGACCAACCGGCGACCGAGGGAAGCGTTGCGCATGCTCTGGCATTCGGCCCGGACAGCAGTATCTATGCCACTGGCTACTGCATCGACAGCGACAGCGGCTATCTCACGGTAATCGGCCTGAGTCCGGATGGAACCGAACGCTGGACTTACCGATACAAGGTGCCGGAGGGCGGGTCTGCTGATGCCGATGCGGTTGTGGTCGGACCGGACGGCAACATCTACGCTGCAGGATACAGCTTCCCCGTTGGCAGGATTCAAGAGAACTTCACCGTGGTCAGCCTGTGTCCGGCCGGGACCGAACGCTGGGTGTACCGTCACGATAGCCTGACTCCTGGCCTGGATGGTGCGACTTCGCTGGCGGTCGGCCTGGACGGCAGTATCATTGCGGCCGGATACTCGCATGTTCCAGTGACCGGCAAAGACCTCTTGGTGGTCAGTCTGAGTCCGGCCGGGGCTCGGCGTTGGGTGTATCGCTACAACGGACCGGGCAATGGCGAAGATGCGGCCAGCGCGATCACGGTGGATTCGGTCGGAAACATCTATGTCGCAGGATACAGCCAGGGAGCCGGCTCTGCCCCGGATTTCGCGGTCCTCAGTCTGTGCCCGGCCGGGACCGAACGCTGGGTGTACCGGTACAGCGGCCCGGGCGACGGCTGGGACGAGGCGTTTTCACTGGCTGTCGCTCCCGACGGCAGTATCTATGCCTGCGGGTACAGCGGAGGCGTGAGGACACTCTCGGACCTCACTGTAGTCGGCTTGAGCCCGGAAGGGACCGAGCGCTGGGTATACCGCTATGATGGTCCTGCGAAGCACCTTGACCGGCTATATTCTCTGGCTCTGGGTCCGGACGGCAATATCTATGTCGCGGGATACAGCCTGGTCACGGTGGGCAGGGAGAAGCGGTTCGTGGTCATCAGTTTGAGTCCGGAGGGTTCCGAACGCTGGTTCTATCACTATGACAACCCGGAGAAAGGCTGGCAGGACGAGGCCCGGGCGCTGGCGGTCAGCCCGGAGGGCGACATCTATGCCACGGGCATCACCTACGACAGCGCTCGAGGCCCTCGAATCACGGTGATAAGCCTGAATCATCGCGGAGCGGAACGCTGGGTCTATCGCTATGGAATCGGAAGGCAGACGTATGCCTACTCTCTGGGCGCAGGTCCGGACGGCAACATATACACTGCGGGCCATGCGCCCGGTGTTGAGGGCTGGCAGTGCTTCACGGTCATCAGTCTTGAGCCCGGAACCGGCATCGCCGAACTCGCACCAGGAGGGTTTCACGTCGCACCCGGCCCGACCATCGTACGCGGGGTGCTCAACCTTTCGGGCGCGGGACATAACCCGATTCTGCCCGGAGAATCGGGATTGTGTCCCAAGCCCGCGCAACTCCTAAACGCCTCCGGCCGGAAGGTGATGGACCTGCAACCCGGCGAGAATGACGTCCGGCACCTGAGCCCGGGCGTCTACTTCATCCGGGCAGAGGGGCCGAGGGATCAAGGGGTCGCGGGGTCGAACCGGAAGGTTGTGATTCAGCGGTAGGGGGACGATATCAGCCCGGCCGCGTTCATCGGCGGTTGGTTCGTCCGTCCGGAAATCCCGGGACAGTCCCAGCGCGAGGACGCGCCGGGCTGAGGTACAGTCCCGGATTTCCTCTGGCGTCCGTCGGCGGCTGTGATTCCGACTCGAGGACCGGCACGCGCCGCGCACCGGCGTCAGCTTCAGCCGCCGCCGGGGTTGATGATGCTGTGGAACTCGGCGAAGGTGAGGGCCCGGATGACCCTGACCCCGGGCGTGTCTTCGGTGATGATGAAGTAGCAGTCCTCACTCTGCCCGTGACAACCGGGAATCGCGGTGTAGACGTAACCCGAGAGCAGGTGCGCAGGCTCGGTGATGACCTCGAAGCCGGGTGGCGCCTCGCCGTAGAAGATTCGGCTGACCAGTTCGTAGCGGACGCCCTGCGGCACCTGCACGTCCCAGAACGTCTCCCATTGCCTGACCTCCAGCGGTTGACCGGCAATGCGGAAACGCACCAACCTGGCCGAGTAGGGCGAGATTTCCTTACCCCCGAAGTTGAACACCGGCACGTCCGCGGTCGAGGCCGGGTCAAACCGGCAGGTGAAGTGCTCGTCACAACCCGCAAGCAGAAGCAGGGCGGCGATGAACGCGGTAACTCGCATCACCAATGCTACTCCCGCCGCCGCGCGGGTCAACCTCGCGCTTGACTGGCAGGGACGTCTCCCCTATGGCATCGGCGGTCCGGGAATCCGGGGCATAACCGGGCCGCGAGACATGACCCGATTCCGTCTGCGGAATCGGGATCGTGTCCCAGGCCCGCCGTGTCATCTCGACCGGAGCGGAGAGATCCCTTTCCGGGCCGGGAGATGCACCACCAGGCGCGCCAAGAG
>DSBX01000229.1 GCA_011049385.1 Caldifarciminota bacterium
CCAGGAGCCCGACCGCCCAGGTCTCAAGCGACGGGAAAGGCCGCTCCCAGCCGAACAGCCGCCAGCTCTGGCTGAGCGCGGGCAGGCCCAGGAACAGAACGCCCAGCCCCATCGCCGGTCGCCGGAGCGCGGCCAGGAACACGCCCGCCATCACCGCCGCGACCATCGCGAGGAGCGGGGCATCCTGGAAGGCGGTCGGAATCATGTCGTCGCGAGTGAGCGGCCGATTTCTGCGCGTTGTCCCCGACCTTCGCGGTCCGGCGCGGTCCGACGGCCGGTCGCGGTCGCCGCGCCCGACAGCATCACCTTGAGGAACCGGGCCGCGTCGTGGGCATGCTCACACAGCGCGAGCGCCTTCGGCCGCAACCGCGCCCGAATTTCCGCCTCGCGTTCGATAAGTTCGGCGGCCCGGGCCGCGAGCGTCCCGGCGCCGAGCTCGGCCGGGGCCAGCACCCAGTCATGGTGGCCGTAGACCAGTTCATTGATGCCCCAGGCCTTGCGGCTGTAGGCGAGCGAAATCGTCGGCACGCCGGCGGCCAGGGCGGCAATCGTCGCGTGCGTGCGGGCGCCGATGAAGAACCGGGTCCGGCCGATGCAGTCCCGGAGCCGGGCCGCACCCAGCTCCCGGGGGAGCACCGCGGTCAGGGCCCGGGCGCGTTCGTCAAGCCGGTCCCGCACCGTCCGCAACAGCACCTCGTCATCGGTCCCGGCGTGCCGGTCCGGGCTGATGACGTGCGGCACGAGCAACACGCCCGCGCTTCTGTTCGAGAGTCCTCCGGGAGGTTGAAGCGTTCTCCTCTTCTTCCCCGGCGTCGAAGACGCCGGGCTTCCGGCGGCAAGTAGGCGCCGGACCATCTCGACCGCGACTTCCTGCCAGCGCCGCAGGTCGCCGCCGGTTGCGGCCCGGGCCATGAGCGGGCTCAGGTTCAGGCCGATACATCCGCGCTCGAGCAGCCGGGCGCAGTCCTCGGGCAGGGTTCCTGTCTCGGGCTCAAGGGCGAAGGCCGGGTCCGGCACCAGCACGAGATTGCGCTCGACCCCGAGCCGGCGCAGATAGCCGAACGACCGGGGCTCGCGCACCACGACCAGTTCCAACCGGCGCAGGTGCTCCGCGACCCTTGCCTCGAAGCCGGGCTCGCGGTCGAACGGGCCGACCGATGCGCCCCAGACCACCGCAGGGATGCCGGCTTCGCGACAGCGCCGATCCATCAGCATCAGCCGGTCAACCACCGCGTGGCCCCAGTCAATCGCATAGCCGTCACCGCCGACCGACAGGCCGGCCCGCGCCCCGGCCAGGCAGGTATCGAACACCTTCAGGAACCCGGTTCCGGGCGGACCGCCCGACCGCCCCAGCAGGGCGTACAGGCGGCGGCGCGCCCAGGCCGGGCTGAACCGTGGCGGGCCGAACGGTAGTCGCACCGGCCGCACGTCCCCCGACAGGCCTGCCGGCGATTGGCCGGAAGGGCCGGTGCCCGCATCGCAACCGAAACTCGCCAGCGTGATGCTCACCGGGCCGAACTCCCGCTCCAGTATCCGTTTCGTCCCGAGCACAATCGCCTCACAGCCGCGGTTGCTGACCGGGCCGTTACCGTAGAGTAAGAAGGATGTCATCTCTTGTCTCATGCTTCCTCCGGTTTCAAATGCGGGCTTTGTCCCTGTGGGCCAATTCGGCTCCCGGCCTTCTTGCCTGCCTTCCCGGGGCCACGTTCCAGCCTTGCCGCCACGCGAACGACGCGGTGCAGGACGCGCACCGCCAGCGTCCGGAGCCGGAAGCGCAAGGCCTTCGCTTCTGCCCGCGCCGGTGTCCTGCGCAACGCGCAGTCAATGAAGGCTTCGACAACCTGCCTGCGCTCCCGGAGCTGAAGCCCAAGCTCGATTCGGCGCAGGCGCGCAATCCGCGCCGGCGCGACTCGCCGGCCGGGCGGGTCGGTCCGCAGTGCCAGCCGCTCGGCAAGCCCCTCCTGCTTCCAGCGCAACAGTCCGCGCTGGGCGGCCAACACCTCGGCGTCGGCAATCGCCTCGACCTCGACCCGGCCGGCGGCCGCGAGCCGGTCGAACAACTCACGGGCCTGCCCGCTCCGCACCAACACCATCCCCTGGTCGTCCCGGCCCGGCCCGGCATCCATGAACGCGACGTCGGCAAGGTCGGCGAGGACATCATCACAGCAGTCGCAGGCCTCGGGCTGGAACCAGCGCCGGGCCCAGGCCGCGTTGCGCGCCGCGGCGCCGACCCTCCCGGGCAAGCCGTCCCGGCACCGGAACCGAAACCCGTACTCCCGGGCCGGTTGACCCGGTTCCCGGTCTCGGAACTCCGCCTCGGCCAGCTCGGCCGGGTTCCCGCCGCCGACCAGGCAGAGATACCCGGCCCAGTGCCGACTGCGGGTGCCGCCGCAGACCAGTCCGGCCAGCACGGTGATGCGTCCGGCCATTACCGGGTCGAGCGCCTGCAGGTTCCGGACCGCCCGGACCGCGCAGGGCAGACCGATGACCGCAGTTCGACCCCGGGTCCGGCGCACCTCGGCCAGCACCCCGGAAAGCTCGACCGGGTAATAGCAGGAACGGGCCGCCCCGCGCACCTGCTCCGCTCGGTCCATCACCGCGAAGCGGAAGAGCCGGCCGTCCGGGTCCGGCCCTGCCGCCGTTCCGGTCACCGCCAGGACCCGCTCGACCGCGCCCGTCTCCAGCAGACCGGCAAGAAACGCGCTCGCCAGCCCGCCCGAGGACCTGCTCCCGGCGAACTCCCCGGGCAACGCCCGGCCGGCCAGTGCCGTTCGGGCCAATCCCGGGCCCGCGTCGGTAGCAAGCGAGAGCGGTTCCCGGCCGGGCCGGTCCGCTCCCGGGCAGACGCTCAGGCACCGGCCGCACCCGGACCGGCAATCGCCGCCGGCCGCGACCAGTTCCCCGGCCCGGTTGAATTCCATCCGCAGACTTGCTTCCGGGCAGACCGCAACACAGACCCCGCAACCCGAGCACAGGCCGCGCGCCACGATGGTGCGGACGACACCCGGCACGCTCACCGCCGTCCTCCCTGCCCGCCGTGACTCGTGCTACCTGCTTGCGCCGCAGGCTTGCCCCGCACGCGGGGAAGCAGGGCGCGGTCCTCCGCCCGCAGGCCGAAGCGCCACGCCGCCACGGCATAGCCCAGGCCTAGCCCGACCGCCACCAGGCCGGTCGCAACCGATGATTGGCCCGCACCTCCGGGCAACAGTGCCAGCACTACCCGGCCGGCGGCGGCCAGCAAGGCGGCGCCGACCAGCCCCGGCACCAGCGCGACGAGATAGCTCCACCAGCGCGAGCCGTCGAACCGCGCACCGTAGAGCGTCGTGAACAAAGCATTCTTCAAGGTCAGGATGACCGCGCCGGCGAGGGCGACGCCGGCCATGCCCATTTGCCCCCAGGAAGCCAGCGCCACCGCCAGCCCGAGGTTGGCTACACCGGCGGCCAGGGTCACGATACCCGGCCAGCGCACGCGGTGATGGGAAACCTGGATGCCGAACAGCGGGATGACCGCCAGGTTCAGGCCCAGCGGCGCAACCATCAGGACCAGCAGCCCGGCGGTCCCGGCGAAGCCCGGCCCCAGCCAGGCCCGCAGGAACGGTCCGGCCAGGCCGCAGACCAGACCGACCGGCAGGGCAAGCAGGATGCCCATCAGCCGCACCGCCCGGCGGCCGAGCCGGCGCACTCCCTCCGCATCCCCGCGTGCGTAGCGATGGAGCACCGTCGGCACCAGCACTCCGGCGACCATCGTCGCAAACGTCCTCAAGAGCACCGGCACCTGCAACAGCGCCCCGTAGCGCCCGCCCGCCTCCGGCCCGAAGAACCGGTTCACCACCAGCAGATCAATGCTCAGGAGCAGTATCGCCCCGACCTGGTTGGCGAGCATCCAGCCGCCGAGGCCGACCAGCCGGCCCAATCGGCCGCGGTCGAAACTCGCCGGCGCGAGCACCAACTCCGGGGTCAGGCGCCGCCACAGCACGACCGACCCGGTCAGCACGACCGCCGCGGCCGCAACCAGCCCGAAGCCGACCTGCCAGACGCGGGCCCCGAGCAGGGCGAACGCCGCGACGATACCGCCCGCCTGCACCGCCCGGCCGATCCCATTGACAAGATTGCGCAGGTCGAACCGGTTGCGCACCCAGTTCGAGACGCCGAACCCGCTCCCGACCGCGGTCAGCACGAAAGCCAAGAACGCCAGCGCGAACAGCACCCGGGCCTCCGTCTCCTGCCCGGCCGGAATCTGGAACAGCCGGGGTAGAAAGACGACGACCGCGCCGCCGAGCGGGACCGCCAGCAAAGCCATGCCCGCGGTCGCGAGCAGGGCGGTATTGAAAGTCCGGACCGCGCTCTCGCGCCGGCCCTGTTCGAGCTCGATTGCGAGATAGCGCCCGGTAGCGCCATTCAGCGACAGCGTCAGCAGACCGAACCAGGAGGTCACCGCGGTCGCCAGCGGCACGAGCCCGTAGGCGGCCAGGCCCATCCGGCCGATCATGAACCGCACCAGCGCCATATTGACCAGCACGTTGAACCCGAAGAGCCCGAGGTTCGAACCCAGGTTGACCGCGAACTGCCGCCGCTCGCTCCTGCCCCTGGTCCGCGCCCGCGCCGCCGGCCGCAATCCGCACTCCGCGACCGCCCCGGCGCTCACGCCCCGGCCTCCGCCCGGCACCATGCCACCAGCTCGGCCAACGCCCCCTCGAAAGGCTCCGCCGGCACGACGCCCAGCTTCTCGCGCAGTACCTCGGTGGACGCGACCGAGTGGCGGATGCCGCCCGGCCGCTCCGGCGCGAAGACGGGTTCCAGCACCCGGCCCGTCAGCCGCCCGGCCAACGCGACCAGTTCCCGCAGGGTCGTGGGCTTGCCGGTCCCGACGTTGCTGACAAGATGCCGCCCGGCCAGCGCCGCGGTGCCGGCCGCGACATTGGCCCGCACCACCAGCGCCACCGGCGTGAAGTCGCGCGTCTGCCCGCCGTCGCCGTGCAGTACCGGCCGTCGCCCCGCCAGGAGGGCGCGGACGAACCCGGGCACGACCGCGGCGTAGTCGCCGTTGGCTATCTGGCGCGGTCCGAAGACGTTGAAGTAACGCAGGACGACCGTCTCGAGCGCGTCGCGCTCCGCCGCGCGCCGGCACCGGAACTCGTCCGACAGCTTGTCGGCGGCGTAGCGGGACAGGGGATTCGGGGCCCGGCGCTCGTCGCAGGGCAGGCGGTCCGGGTTGCCGTAGACCGCGCAGGAAGACGCGAACACGAACCGCCGCACCCCGGCCCGGACCGCGGCCCCGAGCATGGCGGAAAGACCGGGGGCGTGATGCAGGACGACATCAACCCCGGCGCAGGCCCGGCCCGCGACCGCCGCGTCCCGGGCGTCGCCGGGCACGAACTCGCAGGCGGGATTGCCGGTCGGCCGCAAGTCGAGCACGCGGACCGCCTCGCCGCGCAGGAGGAGCCCGGCGACGACGTGCGAACCGATGAAGCCCGCGCCGCCGGTCACCAGCCAGCGCATCAGGCCCGGCTCTCCGCCGGACACCCACCCGGACCCGGACCATTCCCCCGTTCTCGGACGATGCTTCTCTCCTTCCGCGGCCCACCGGCCGCCTGCTTCCTTACTCCCGTTCGCCGGGGCCGCGCGGCGCTCTTGCGCCCATCAAACGATGCGGTTGCGGGAAAACGATGCCGGCCGAAGCCCGGACAGGAATCGCTGCGCCGCAGGTAATGCGGCGTAACGAAACGGACAACCAGTTTTCCCTCCAACCGGTACAGCCCTGACCCGAACATTATACCCGAGAACCGGCAAAGCGTCAAACCCGCGCCGACGGCCCCTGTGGATGCAACGCGATAATGTCATAGCTAACTACAACGCGAAAATGTCATACCTGCCTGCTTGGACAGCGTTACCGGGTAGACTGGCTACATGTTGCAAGAACCAGTCTTCACCGAGG
>DSBX01000263.1 GCA_011049385.1 Caldifarciminota bacterium
CCGGGTCAAACCGGCAGGTGAAGTGCTCGTCACAACCCGCAAGCAGAAGCAGGGCGGCGATGAACGCGGTAACTCGCATCACCAATGCTACCCCCGCCGCCGCGCGGGTCAACGGTCGCCGGTTGACCCTCCTGCTCGGGCGGGTATGATTGGGCCGCCTGGCTTGGGTGCCGGTTCTGTGGTGACCGGCCGGGCGGTTTCCGACAGGCATTAGACAACCCGAGGAGTGCTTGATGCCGGTCCGAGGTCTCACGTCCAAGAACCTGCTTCATTCCGCCGTCGCCCTCGCGCTCGGGGCCGCGGTCTATCTTGTCCCGATACCCGGGATGCCGGACCCGGCCAAGCGCTGCCTGGCCATCGTCGCGGTCGCGACCTGGCTCTGGGTTACCGAAGCGATACCGCTGTTCGCGACCTCTTTCCTCATCGTCCTGCTCTCTGCGCTGTTCCTGACCGGGCCGCTCGACATCGGCGTCCAGGTCTTTTTCGCCCCGTTCTTCGACCCGGTGATAATGCTCTTTCTCGGCGGCTTCATCCTGTCCCAGGCGCTGGACAAGTACTCGCTCGACGACCTGCTCGCCCGGGCCATCCTCAACCGTACCGGCGCGAAACCGGGCAACGTCCTGTTCGGGATGATGCTCGTCGCCGCGGTGCTCTCGATGTGGATGTCCAACACCGCCGCGACCGCCCTGCTCGTCGGCCTCGCGCTGACCATCATTCGCCGGCTGGAGGCCGGTGACCCGTTCCGCATCGCGCTCATCCTCGGCATCCCGTTCGCCGCCAACATCGGCGGCGTCGCGACCCCGATCGGCACGCCGCCCAACGCCATCGCCCTCGGCATCCTCGCCGAACACGGCATCCGGCTCAGCTTCGTGCGCTGGATGGCGGTCGGCATCCCGATCACCGCCGCGATGTTCTTCCTGCTCTGGTGGCTGTTGTCCAAGCTGTTCCCGGCCCGAACGGCCACGGTCACCCTGCCGCCGGTCGAACCCGAGCCGCTCGACCGCCGACAGTGGACGGTGGTCATCACCTTTGCGGTCACCGTCCTGCTCTGGCTCACCGCCGAGCTCCACAAACTGCCGAGCTCGGTCGTCGCGCTGGTGCCGACGCTGGTCTTCACCGGCCTGCGCCTGCTCGACAAGGAGGACTTCGGCCGGGTCGGCTGGGACGTGCTCATCCTGATGGGCGGCGGGCTGTCGCTCGGCGTTGCCATCCAGCGCTCGGGCCTGACCGGCTGGCTGATGACCCTCGTCCACCTCGAAGGAGTCAACCCCGTCCTGCTGACCGCCGCGTTCACCGCCGTTGCGATGGTCGTCACCACTTTCATCAGCAACACTTCGGCCGCGGCCCTGCTCCTGCCGCTGGTCGCCGGCCTCGCCCCGCACCCGACCGTGCCGGTGCTGGCGGTGGCCATCGGCGTTTCGGTCTCAATGGTACTGCCGGTCTCGACCCCGCCCAATGCCATCGCCTACGGTTCCGGCCTGTTCGGCGTCCGGACCATGGCCCGGGTCGGCATCATCGTCTCCGCGGCCGGGCTGGTGCTGGTTGTCCTCGGCGTACTAGCACTGACCCATCTCTTCGGCCTGGGTCGGTAAGGAGGTATCGTGGAATCAGCCAAGATTGACCGTTGCATGAACTGCGGCGGCACCGAGGTCACCAACCTCGTCTACGTTCGGACCGGCGAGCCGGTCTGCATCTTCGTCAAGTGCAACTCCTGCGGCGGGTTCGTCAGCCGCTACGTCCTCAGCCGCTACACTTCGGACCAGCCCTACGAAACCCTGCTCAGGATGCTCCGGCAGTACGCCTACGCGTCGGGCAAGCGCTGTCTCGAGGAGGTCGAGGAGTTCGGGCAAACTGTCAAGGCCGAGTTCGAACGGGTCCAGCGGCTCGTCGCCGAGACCGGGGAGGAACGACGGGTCGAGGAGCTTATCGAGGACGCGCGGCGGGCGGAGAAGAAACAGGACTGACCCGGCGCCGGTTCCGCACGAACAGGAGCGGAAAGGCTATGTCCGAGAAGGTGCAGGGGAGCCAGACCGCCAACAGCAGGAACAGGAACAGCCCCACGTACTTGACCGCCGGCAGAGTCCCGTCCAGCGCCATGCCGATGTGCGCGAGCGAGGCCACGGTGCTGAGCAGGACGTGACCGGCGTGCGGGAGTTTCGTCGCGGGCCGGAACCAGGCCACCGCGATACCGGCCAGCGCCGCCGGGTTGACCAGGTACCAGAGTTCGATGAACCCGATGTGCGCGTGGGCGTGATGCAGGCCGACCAGCCGCTCGCCGAGAAACGGGATGAGCGAGTCGGACAAGGTACCGATGCCGACCGCCCCGACATAACCGAGCAGGACCAGCGGCAGGAGCGGCGGCCGCCGGCCTTCGTCCCGACGGTAGAGCCCGTACATCCCCGCGGTTGCGGCCGCGCTGGCGAAGACGTGCAACGGGTGGAAGAGCTCGAACATCCGGAGGGCAACGCTTTCCGGCAGGCGACCCAGCGGCACGAGCAGGAGGATGCCCAGCACCGCCCCGCCCGCGGTCCAGGGCAGATGATGCCCGAGTTCGTGCAGGATCCGGCGCATCATCGCCGCGAGCCTTTGCTCCGGCACACCGGACAGACGCCGGCCACCTGCATCGAATGCCCGCTGACCCGGAACCCGGTCCTGCGCTCGATGCGCCGGCGCTGGGTGTCCGGAAAACCGCAGTCGACCGACGCGACCCGGCCGCAGTCGGTGCAGACGATGTGATGGTGGTGACGCTCTCCGCCGACCGGGCAGGCGGCGTAACTGCGCCGCCGGTCCCCGCGCTCGACCCGGGCCAGGAGCCCGGCCCCGGCCAGTTCCTCAAGCACCCGGTAGACCGTCTGCAGACCGAGTCGGCTCAACTGCGGACGCAGGCGGGCGTGAACCTCCTCCGGCGTCGCGGCTCGCCCCCCGGTTCCGGACAGGAACGCGGCCACCGCCAGCCGCCGCGGTGTCGCCTTGAGACCGGACCGGCGCAGGGCGTCGCGGGTTGTCGCATCGTCGTAAATGGAATTCAATTCCATTTACTGTAGCCCAGGAAGGCCCCGGCGTCAAGCGCCGGGGCCGTATTCGTGGCCGCTCTAAAGCGAGCGCAGGCAGGCGAACAGGGTCCGAAGCGGAACGCCGGTTCCACCCGCCGGCGCATAATCCCAGCCTTCCTTGGTGAACGCCGGTCCGGCAATGTCCATGTGCACCCAGGGAATGCCCGCGCCGACGAACTCCTTGAGGAAGAGAGCGGCGATGATCGTACCGGCGTTCATCGGCTTGCCGATGTTCTTGATGTCGGCGACCTTGCTCTTGATGTGCGTCCGGTACCGCTCGGCCAGCGGCAGTTGCCAGCACAACTCGCCCTGCTCCCGGCCGAGCCGGATGATGCGGTCCATCATCGCCTGGTCGGTGCCAAGCAGGGCGGTGTATTCGTCCCCGACCGCGACCACCGCCGCGCCGGTCAGCGTCGCGATGTCAATCATCAGGTCCGGCTTGAGCGTCGAGCCGTACGCCAGCGCGTCGGCGAGAATCAGCCGGCCCTCGGCGTCGGTGTTCAGCACCTCCGAGGTCTTGCCGCCGAAGTGACGGATGACGTCACCCGGCTTCTGGGCACTGCCCGAGGGCAGGTTCTCGGCCAGCGGCGTGAGGCCGTGCACCTCGTGCGGCAGGTCCAGCTCGCCCAGCAGTCTGAACAGACCGAATACCGCGGCCGCGCCCGCCATGTCCTGCTTCATCCCGTCCATTGACGGCCCGGGCTTCAAGTTGAGTCCGCCGGAGTCGAAAGTGACGCCCTTACCGACCACGACCACCCGCTTCCCGGGCCGGCGCGCCGGTCGGTAGACCATGTGCACGAAACAGGGCGGCTCCTGCGAGCCGGCCCCGACCCTAAGCACGCCGTTCATCCCCTGCCGGATGAGGTCGTCCTTGCGCATCACTTCGACCGTGATTCGGTCCGGCTTGGCCAGCCAGTTGGCGAGCTCGGCCATCATCTCCGGCGACTTCTGGCTCGGCGGTTCGTTGACGAGGTCGCGGACATAGCAGGCCGCCTCGGCAACCGCGGTCGCCGCGCGCGCCGCGCGTTCCAGTTCCGGCTTCGGCTTCGCCGGTACCAGCAGGCTGAACCGGACCGGGGGGCGGTTCTCGTCCACCCCGACGCGGCGATGCTCGATGTAGCGGTAACTGCCGAGCAGGACGCCTTCGACCGCGGCCGCGGCGAAACCCGCCGCTGGCCCGGGCGCAAACCCGGCCCCGGGCAGGAGCAGGCCGAGTTCTTCCACGCCCATCTCCTCCGCCGCCTTCAGGGCCCTGGCGGCCGCGGCCCGGACCCGGTCGGGCGCGTAGTCTTTCTTCTTGCCGAGTCCGACCAGAATCAGCCGCTGTTTCCCCCGGTCCGAGCGCAGGAGCGCGACCCGCTTGTGCTGGCCCCGGAAGCCCTCTTCTTCGGCCACCGCCCGGAAGGCGGCCGCCTCGGTCCGGGTGAGGCCGGCGATGCCGGGCCGGTCTTCAAACGCGAACGCGGCCCGGAAACGACCCTTCCACTGACGTGCCGAAATCAACCTGACTTTCACGATAGCTCCTTTCTCAGTTGCGGTTCGTCCTGTCTAGACTCTGCCCGCCGGGCGGGCGGCTGTCAAACCGAACCCGGTCAGTAGGGCAGGCTGCGGCCGAGTTCCCGCCAGTAGAGAAACAGGTCCCGACAGGCATCGGCCATGAACCCGGCGACCAGCTCGACCCGGCCGCCGCCGTCCGCGTTCATCCGCTCCGCCGGTATCGCCAGCTCGTTGAACCCGGCCGCCGCCGCGTCGGCGATGGTCGCGCCGTAGACGACCCGGCTGACCCGGGCCCAGTGCGCGGCCGAGAAGCACATCGGGCACGGCTCGCAGGTCGCGCACAGCGTCGCGCCCGAAAGGTCGAGACTGCCGAGCTCACGGCAGGCGACACCGATCGCGATGACCTCGGCGTGCCGGGTCGGGTCGCCGTCCCGCCAGACGGTGTTGTGCCGCGCGGCCAGCAGTCGGCCCTCGAGCACGACCGCACAGCCGAACGGCGTCTGGCCGGACTCGATGCCGGCCCGGGCCGCGGCAATCGCCGCCTCCATCCCGGCCTTGTCGCCGGCCGCGAGGGAACCCGGTACTGTGTTTGTCACGGAGATACTTCTAGTCGAACACAGGCTCGTGTCAAGCCGCGGCTTGACTCCGGGTCGCCACGGCCTATCCTTCGCCCCGTGCCGAATCGCCCGCCGGTCTTCGGTCCGCCCGTCCTTTTCAACGAGGAGGCGGTGCGCGAGCTCTGCCGGCTCGCCCGGCAGGGCTACGAGACCCGCAACAAGCGCGAGACCTTCGGCTTCCTCTACGGCAACATCGTCAACGAGACCGGCCCGGCCGGGCGGGCGCCGCTCCGCCGCCTCGTCGTCCGCCACGCCCGCTACTACCGCGGCGGCACCAAGACGCGCTACCGGGTCACCCTCGACGAACGCGAGATGCTCCGCCGCCGCCGTGGGCTCGCCCGCGAACTCCACCAGCGCTTCCTCGGCAGTTTCCACTCCCACGTCGAGGTTGCCGGCTTCGTCTCGCGCGGCATATCGGCCGACGACCGGGCGAGCTTCCGCGCCGACCGCGAGGCATTGGTCGAGACGCTGGTTTCGGTCTGGGCCGGCCGGCGCAAGACCCTGCGCCCGACACCGAAGACGATTGTCGCCTGGGAGCCGGAAACCGGCTACCACTACCGCATCCGGGCCTACGTCCGCCAGAACGGCGGCGTGCGGCGTATCCGGGTACGGGTCATCCGCTCCGGCGTCGTCATCGTCTACTGAACCGAACCCGCCGTCCCTTCCTCGAAGAGTTGCGCACGGACGGTGATTCTGGTATACTTATCTTTTGGGAAGGAGTAGCAAGCAAGTGCAGGAACTGATAGACCACCTTC
>DSBX01000322.1 GCA_011049385.1 Caldifarciminota bacterium
CTTGCAACATGTAGCCAGTCTACCCGGTAACGCTGTCCAAGCAGGCAGGTATGACATTTTCGCGTTGTAGTTAGCTATGACATTATCGCGTTGCATCCACACTGGTCACCTTCTTCTCTTGACACCCCACCTCTATTCCGTATCATCGGTGTACTGCCGTACACAGAGGAAGAGATGTCGAAACTCGAAGTCCGCCCGCTCACGCAGGAGTTCTGGCGACCGGCCGCACTCCTGGGCCGTGCGATTGCGCGCGAACTTCGCTCCCGCGCGGCCCGCCCCCTCAAGGCCCAGCTCAGAATCTTCGAATCGGACTGGCTCGAAGACGGCGAAGCCTTCGTGCTCACCGACGAGAACCGGCTTGCCGGTTACGGCTGGGCCCGGGACATCCTCTGGCACGGCCGCGCGCGCATTCACACCGGCCTCTACCTCGCGCCCGCGGCCCGCACCCCGGACCGCTACGCCCCGCTCACCGACGCCCTGCTCGACTCGGCCCACCGCCTCGGCCGGCGCCTCGGCCGGGACGACGCGGTCACCTACTACAGCAGTATTGACACCATCCACCCGCCGGTCGTCCGCGCCATCGGCTTCCGCGACCTGCCGACGACGATGATCGGGTTCGGCCACGACCTCGGCCGCGTCCCCGCATCACCGACGCCGGCCGGGGTCGAAATCCGGCCCGGCCGTTACGCCGAAGACGCGCCCCTGCTCATCGAACTCGGCCGGCGATGCTTCGACGACCCCGAAACCCAGGGTTACCCGATGGACGAAGGCTTCTGGGGCTTCTACTCCGAGGAACTCATCGCCCATCCCGGGCAACTGCTTGTCGCGCTCGGCGGCGGTCGGCCGGTCGGCTACCTCGTCCTCTCGCGCAGCCAGGGCGCGGGCAACGCGCTCATTGCCGAATGCGCGGTGGACCCGGCCTGGCGGCACCGCGGCATCGGCTCCTGCCTCATCTGCCGGGCCCTCGACCACTGCCGGCGACACCGCATCCGCCGGGTCCTGCTCTCCGAATTCAGCGCCTCGCCGATGAGCTCCGCCCTCTGGCGGTTCGGGTTCCGGCCCGACGCGGTCCGCACCTATTACTACTTCGGCCGGCCGCTCACCTGAACCCCACCGGTGCCACACCGAAGCTCTCAGGCGGAAGCGGCGCCCACCATCGCGGAACTCAAGAGAAAAGAACGCCGGCTCGCCTTCGCCGAGCGCCTCGCCCGCATCGGCACCTGGGACTGGAACTCTGAGGGCAACACCCTGACCTGGTCCGACGAACTCCGCCGCATCTTCGGCGTAGACCGGGACTTCCCGCTGACCTTCGAGTCCATCGAAGAACGGTTGCACCCGGAGGACCGGCCGCACAACGCCCGCGAGGTTCAGCGGCTCTTTGAAGGGGCCGACCACGCCTCCTGGGAGTTCCGCATCGTCCGGCCCGACGGCGAGACACGCCACCTCGTCCAGCACGTCGAAGTCACCCGGGCCGGGTCGGAGCTCACCCGCATCATCGGCACGATGCAGGACATCACCGAGCAGAAGCGGGCCGAGGCCGAGCTCTTCCGGCATCGGGAGAAGCTGGAGGAGCTGGTCGCCGAGCGCACCACGGCCCTGCACGCCGCCCAGGATGAACTGGTGCGCCGGGGCCAGTTCGCCACCTTGGGCCGCATCGCCGGCTCCATCGCCCACGAAATCCGCAACCCGCTGAACACGATTCTGAACGCAACCTACTTCCTGCGCACTTCCGTGCCCGGGATGGTCGAGGGCCGGCCGGGGCGGCACCTCGAACTCATCGTCGAGGAAATCGCCCGCGCCAACCGGGTCATCTCCCGCCTGCTGGCGATGGCGCGGGGCGAGGCCCCTCAGCCGGTTCGGCGCGAAGTTGCCACCCTGATCGCGGCGGCGCAGGCGCTGGTGGAACTGCCGGCCGGGGTCAGGGTCGTGCGGGAGAACGAGGAGCGGTGGCCGGCGTGCGAGGCTGACCCGGACCAGGTTGAAAGCACACTCGCCAACGTCATCCGAAACGCGGTCGAGGCGTGCGGGGTGCGGGGCACCGTACGCATCTCGGCCGGGACGGAGGACGGGATGGCCGTGGTCCGGGTCGCCGACGACGGCCCGGGCATCCCGCCCGAGCATCTTGACCGGCTCTTCGAGCCGCTGTTCACGACCCGCGTGTTCGGGGTCGGCCTCGGCCTGTCCATTGCCCGGGCACAGGTCGAAGCGAACCGGGGCTTCATCAGCATCGAGTCCGCGGTCGGCCGGGGCACGACCGTCTTCATCCGACTGCCGCTTTCCCGCTCGCCTTGACCGGCTGACCGCTCTGCCCTAGAATCGCGGGAGATGAAGAAACGCGTTGCCGCCCTGCGCCGCCTGCTGGCCGCCGCCGGCCTCGACGGGCTGATTGTCACCGACCTCGCCAACGTCCGCTGGCTGTCCGGCTTCTCCGGCTCGAACGGGCTGGTGCTGGTCACCCGCCGGGCGGCCTGGTTCTGTACCGATTTCCGCTACGAGGAGCAGTCGCGGCTGGAGGTGAAGGGCCTCCGGGTCGCGGTCCTGCGCCGCGGGCTCTTCGAGGAACTGCCGCTCGCGCCCCTGTCCGGATGCGGACGGGTCGGGGTGGAGAAGCACCACCTGTCGCTCTCGGCTTTCGCGGCGGTCCGCCGCCGGGTCCGGCCGGCCGGGGTCCGGCTCGTGCCCGCGCGCAACTTCACGCTGGAACTGCGCCGGACCAAGGACGAGGACGAGGTCCGGCTCATCCGCGCGGCCCAGCGCCATACCGACCGGGTGTTCCGGGAAGTCCTGCCCCTGGTCCGGCCCGGGGTGCGCGAGTCCGAGCTGGGCGCGGAAATCACCGCCCGTTTCAGCCGGGTCGGCGAGAACGCGTTCCGGCCGATTGTCGCCTCGGGCCCGAACGGCGCGAAGCCGCACGCCGGCGTCTCGAACCGGCGCCTGCGGCCGGGCGACGCGGTCACTTTCGACATCGGCTGTCGCTACCGGGGCTACTGCTCGGATATGACCCGGACCGTCTTCGTCGCCCGCCCTCCTCACCTGACCACCCGGCCACCTGGCCACCTGGACACCCTTTTCGAAGTCTACCACATCGTCCTCGAAGCCCAGCGCCGGGCCCTGGCGCTGGTCCGGCCCGGGGTCGCCTGCGCGGAAGTGGACCGGGCCGCGCGGCAGTACATCGCCGACACCGGCTACGGCCCGCAGTTCGGCCACGGCCTCGGCCACGGCGTCGGGCTCGAGGTCCACGAGCGGCCCAACGCCCATCCCCGAAGCGGCGACACGCTCGCGCCCGGCGACGTCATCACCATCGAACCCGGCATCTACCTGCCCGGCCTGGGCGGGGTGCGCATCGAAGACATGGTGCTGGTGACGAAGACCGGTTGCCGCAACCTGACCCGCAGTCCCAAGCAACTGCTCGTGACAGGAGACGCGCGCAGATGATAACGCCCAACGAGTTCCGCGCCGGCTCGCTCATCAAGTACCGCGACGGCATTTACGAGGTCATGTCCTACCAGCGCAGTCGCACCGCCCAGCGCCGGGCCCGGGTCCAGGCCCGCATCCGCAACGTTGACACCGGCGCCCTGCTCGACGAGAGCTTCGAAAGCGAACTCAAGCTG
The DNA here is from genome assembly GCA_011049385.1 of Caldifarciminota bacterium. GTDB lineage: Bacteria > Hydrothermota > Tepidihabitantia > Tepidihabitantales > Tepidihabitantaceae > DSBX01. The sequence goes on from DSBX01000322.1 coordinate 3,612, forward strand.
GAAGAGGCCGAGATGGAACGCCGCAAGAGCCAGTATATGTACGCCGACGACATCGGCTATCACTTTATGGACCTGGCCAGCTACGACCAGTTCGCCCTGCCCGCGGAGATGGTCGGCGACAAGAAGTACTACCTCACCGACGGCTGTGAGGTGGACATCGTCTACATTGACGGCACGGCCAGGACTTTCCAGCCGCCGATGTTCGTCGTGCTCGAGGTCGCCGAGACCGAGCCCAATTTCAAGGGCGACACCGCCACCGGCGGCGGCAAGCCCGCCACGCTTTCCACCGGCCTGGTCGTGACCGTGCCTTTCTTCGTCAAGGTCGGCGACCGCGTCAAGGTGGACTCCCGCAACAACAGCTACGTCGAGCGAGCCTGATGGCCGATTCCGCCTCCCCCCTCCGCAAGGTCCTCGTCGCCAACCGAGGCGAGGTGGCGGTGCGCATCATCCGCGCCTGCCGCGATTTCGGCATCGGCTCGGTCGTCACATACTCCGAACCGGACCGGGACTCCCTGCCGGTGCTGATTGCCGACGAGGCGGTCTGCATCGGCCCGGCCCCGGCCGCGGACAGCTACCTGAACGTCTCGCGCGTGCTTTCGGCCGCGGAGATTTCCGGCTGTGACGCGGTCCACCCCGGCTACGGCTTTCTCTCCGAGAGCGCCGAGTTCGTCGAGGCGACCGAGTCTTGCGGCCTGACCTACATCGGCCCCAGCGCGGAGACGATGCGCCTGCTCGGCGATAAGATCAGCGCCCGCCGCACCGCGCTCGAGGCCGGGGTGCCGGTCCTGCCCGGCTCCGTGGGCGAACTCCGCGACTATAAGGAAGCGGCGAAGCTGGGCAGGGAGCTCGGCTACCCGGTGCTCATCAAGGCCGCGGCCGGCGGCGGGGGCAAGGGGATGCGTGTCGTCCGGCGCGAGAAGGACCTCGAGAGCGGCTTCCGGATGTGCCAGGCCGAGGCCAAGGCCGCCTTCGGCGACGGCCGGGTCTACCTCGAGAAGTACCTCTCCGCCGCGCACCACATCGAAATCCAGGTCCTCGCCGACAAGCACGGCAACTGCATCCACTTAGGCGAGCGTGACTGCTCGGCCCAGCGCCGGCACCAGAAACTCCTCGAAGAATCCCCATCGCCGCTCGTGGACGCGGCCCTGCGCGCGCGGCTCGGCGGCTGGGCGGTCGCCATCGCCCGGGCCGCCGGCTACACCAGCGCGGGCACCGTCGAGTTCATCCTCGACGACGACCTCAACCCCTGCTTCCTCGAGATGAACACCCGGCTGCAGGTCGAGCACCCGGTCACCGAGGAGGTGACGGACGTGGACATCGTCCGCCGCCAGTTCCTCATCGCCGCGGGCGAGAAGCTGGACCTGCCGCCGGACGCGGGCGAGCCGCGCGGCCACGCCATCGAATGCCGCATCTACGCCGAGGACCCGGACGCGGACTTCGAGCCCTCGCCCGGTCTCGTCACCGACCTGCGGATGCCCGGCGGCCCGGGCATCCGGATCGAGTCCTGCCTGCTTGCCGGCTGGCGCATCCCGCCCTGGTACGACCCGCTGGTCGCCAAGGTCATCGCCCGGGGCCGCGACCGCGCCCAGGCCATCGCGCGGATGGACCGGGCTCTGGCCGAGACGGTCATCGGCGGGGTCGCGACCACGGTCGAGTTTCACCGCCGCCTGCTCAAGAGCGGCCGCTTCCTCCGCGGCCGGCACACCACCAGCATGCTCGACGAAGTCTAGCCCCGGCGCTGACGCGTCGGGTGCTGCCGCAAGGCAGGCGTTTCTGCGTTGCCGGCCACGTTCTCTTGTTGCATTCTCGTATTCTGCGCCTAATATAGGTTTCAGTGGTGACGATGCCGCCAGCACAGTCCCGGCAGGAGCGGGCCTTCGCCGAGGTTGAGGCCCTGCTCGCACACAGCTCGCGGCGCTACCCGGAGAGCCTGCCCGCCTTTCATCCCGAACGGCTGATTCCCCGCCGCCCGGAAGGCGACGGCGGCACCCTGCCGGCCTGGAGCGACATCTCCGGCGCCGGGCTGGACAGCGCCGTCCACCGCCTGCGCCGGGTCGCGCAGGACCAGGCCCGCGCCGCGCTGGTCAGCGAGCACCTCGGGGAGATGATTCTCAGCCCGGCCGAGCGGGAGCGGCTCATCACCCGCGCGCTCGGCATCCTGCCCGGCAGTGAGGAGGAGCTGTTCGGCGAACTGCTGTCCGAGCCCGCGCTCGCGCCCGGCCGCCTCGCCGAACCCGCGGCCCTGCTCGAGGCCTGCGAGGCCCTGGGCCGGCATTACCGCCCCGCCTCCGCGCTGGCCTACAC
>DSBX01000055.1 GCA_011049385.1 Caldifarciminota bacterium
AGGAAGAAAGGGCCGGAATCCCGCGACAGTCCCAGTCTCCGGTCGGCGTTCATCGGCGTCCATCGGCGGCTTCTCCTTCCTGCGGCCTCAACTGCGGGAACAGGATGACGTCGCGGATTGCCGGCGAATCGGTCAGCAGCATCGCCATCCGGTCCACGCCCAACCCGAGTCCGCCGGTCGGCGGCATCCCGTGCTCGAGCGCGGTGATGAAATCCTCGTCCAGCGTCGCGAACTCGTCGTTGCGCTCGAGTTGGGACTCGAAGCGGCGCCGCTGTTCCAACGGGTCGTTGAGCTCGCTGAACGAATTGCCCAACTCGATGCCGCAGCAGACCGGCTCGAAGCGCTCGACCAGCGCCGGGGCCTCCCGATGCGGTTTGGCCAGCGGGCAGGTGATGAGCGGGTGATCCATCACAAAGGTCGGCTCGACCAGATGGTTCTGCACCAGCTCCTCGAACAGCTTGTCGAGCAGCTTCACCCGGCCCGTCTCTGGGCCGACCTCGATGCTGTGACCGGCCGCGACCTTGCGGAGCATCGTCTCCGACAGCGCCAGTGGATCGGTTCCCAGCTTCGCGGCCAGCGCTTCGGTCCAGCGCAGTCTCTGCCAGGGCCGGCCGAAATCAAGCTCCTGCTCCTGGAACACCAGCTTCGTCGTGCTGTGGAGTTCAAGGCAGAGCGCCCGGAACAACTCCTCGACCAGCGCCATCATGTCGGTGTAGTCGGCGTAGGCCTGGTAGAGTTCGACCTGGGTGAACTCCGGGTTGTGAGTCCGGTCCAGGCCCTCGTTGCGGAAATCCTTGCACAGCTCGTAGACCCGCTCCAGCCCACCCACGACCAGCCGCTTCAGGTAGAGTTCGTCGGAGATACGCAGGAACATCTCCTGTTCGAGCACGTTGTACCGGGTCCGGAACGGCTCGGCCGCGGCCCCGCCGTACAACGGCTGGAGCGTCGGGGTCTCGACCTCAACGAAGCCCCGCGCGTCAAGAAACCGACGGATGAACCCGACGATGCGGGTCCGGGCCAGCAGGACCCGGCGCGAGTCCTCGTTGACAATCAGGTCCAGGTAGCGCCGGCGGTAGCGCAGTTCGACGTCCTTGAGCCCGTGAAACTTCTCGGGCAGGGGACGGAGCGACTTCGCCAGCATGATGATCTCCCGCACCATTATCGTGACTTCGCCGGTCCGGGTCCGGAACGCCTCACCGCGCACCCCGACGATGTCGCCGATGTCGAGCAGGCCCAGCCGCTCGAATCCCTCGTCACCGAGCGTGTCCCGGCGCAGGTAGAGCTGGATCCGGCCGGTCGCGTCCTGGATGTGTCCGAACTGGGTCTTACCGTGCTCCCGGCGCGACATCAGCCGACCCGCCAGTGCGAGCGGCGTCGCGTCCGCGCTCAGCTTGTCGAAATCGCTCTTGACCGCCTCTGCGGTATGCGTACGGTCCCAGCGGTAGGGGTAGGGCGATACCCCGAGCTCAACCAGCCGGTCGAGCTTGGCCCGGTGCGCGGCCCGGGGATTTCCGTCGCGCGGTGCTTCTTCACTCATCGGCGGAGACTATATCCCGGCCCGTGGTTCAGGTCAAGCACACTCCCGACTCAACGCGCCAGAATCAGTCGGCCGGCCTCGACCTGACCCGACGCTTCAAGGCGGTAGCTGTAGCTCCCGGCCGGAAGCTCGCGCCCGGTCTCATCGCGACCGTCCCAGCGCACCGCGTAGCGACCGGGCGGCAGTTCGGCGCGCACCAGCTGGCGAACCTCGCGGCCAGCCGCATCGAACAGCCGGAGCCGGGTGAACCCGCCGGCGACAAGCTCGTAGCCGACCTCAGTCCCGGCCCGGGTCACCGTCGGCAGGGCCTGCGCGGTGCCGGTGCGGCGGCGATACTCACCCGGCCCGGCCACGCCACTGCCCTCATAACCGTAGACCTCCACGTAGCCCCAGCCCGCGGTGTGATCGTAGCGGGTAATTATCATCTCGTGGCGACCGTCGCCGTCCACGTCATCGAGTTGGACACTGCCGATGAAACCCGGCAGATCCGGGCTCTCGTACTGGAGCTGGCGCGTCACCGCGTCGTAGACCCAGAACCGGCCCGAGAAACTGCCTCCGTCAACCCGATACGCACCGACCACGACCTCGCCGGTGCCGTCGCCGTTGAGGTCTACCGGCCTGACCAACCCGTCGCCGTCCACGTCGCGCGGTATCGCCAGCATCGGGTAATCGTGGCCGGCGCAGTTGATCGTCCACCACGGCTGGTAGTCCGCATTATAGATGATGACTCGTCCCGCACCCCGGCCCCAGAGGTTGGGATGGCCGCTGCCGTCAACGTCGTAGCCGTGACTGCCGCCCCAGGCACTCGTGCCGAGGTTCGGGCTTTGGAACTCGCGGACGTAGCTCTGTCCCGCCGCAGGCACGGCCAGGACAAGAAACAGGACCAGCATTCTCAACGACATCTTCTCTCCTTTTCTGTTCGGGCCAATTCGGTCAGCGAATACCGGTCGGGCTTCCGGTTCGAAGTAGCTCGGCCCGCACCGTGCGGCCGACGATAGCGTAGGACGATGCCGGGTGCTCGAGCAGAACTTGCTCTATCAGGCGCAACCGGCGGTCGTCATCACCGAGCGCGCCGGCAAGCTCGGCCTGCTCGAACAGCGCCCTTGCCCGCCGCGGGCTGGCCGGAAAACGCACCGGGAACGAATCGAGAACTCCGAACGCCTCATCGGTTCGACCGGCTTCGGCCAGGATCCGGGCCGACAGCAGCAACGCATTTTCCGCCACGGTTCCACGCCCTGCGCCAAGGATCCGGGCCTCGGCCAGTGCGGAATCGGTCCGCCCCGCCTCGAGGGGGAGCATCGCCCGGACCAGCGGACCCATGTCCTCACCGCTCCCGGCAAGAAGCACGAGTTCAAGCGCGTCGTTCAGGTGACGGCTGGCCGGGAACCGGACCAGCAGTTGGTTGGCGTGCCGTCGCAGTGAATCAACCGCCCCGGCGTAGAACGCCAGCCGAGTCCGGAAGTACAGGACGCTGTCCGACGGTTGGACAATACGCGCCAGCGCCTCCCGCGCACCGGCGGTGTCGCCGAGCGCAACCCGGGATGTAGCCAGTCCCCAGGCCGCATCCGCGTTGCCCGGATCGCGGCGCAGGATTTCGGCGTAGCTCCGGGCCGCAGCCTCGTAATCCCTGCGCACCAGCCGCTCGAGCTGGGCGAGCTCGAACTGGGCCTTCGGACTCGAGTCTTGTCGCAGGAGCTGCGCCGCATCGTCCACCCGACCCAGTTCGCGCAGAACCCGGGCCTGCTCGGACGCGAGGCCGAGTTCCTCATAGAGCGCGAGCGCGGCGGTGAACGCGCCGGCCGCCTCTGCCTCGTGCGCGAAGCCGTAGAGCTCATCTCGATCCAGTCCCTGCCGGGCCGCGTGGGCCGCCTCAGCCTCCCGGCCCGCACCAAGCAAGACCTCGGCCTCGGCCCGGGCCCGCACCGGCCCGTCCGGCAGGCGGCGCACCTCGGTCAGCACGCCGCGCCAGCCCGGGTGACCGCCATACTCACGCAGTCGAGGCATCAGCCCGGCCGACAGGCGCGGGTCAATGCCGGCCAGCGTCACGAACTCGCGGGCCGCTTCCGGGTGACGCTGTTGCCGCTCGTAGAGCTCCATCAGCCGAGCCGTGGCCGGTGCCCCCAGCGCGGCACGGTGCTCGGTCAGAAACTCGGCCGCGAGCCTCAGCTCTCCCCCGCGCTCGAACAGCTCAACGACCGACATTGCGTGGTCCGCCCGGCGGGTCAGCAGGTCCCGCGCCACGCGAACCGCCTCCCGGGCGCGATTGCGGCCAAGCAGGGCTTCTACCCGGCCCAGCCCGTACTCGGGCCGTTCCGGGTAGAGGCCGGCAAGGCGCGCGCTGACACTGTCGAGCAGTTCGAACCGCTCCATCTGTGCCGCCAGCCTGCGCAGACCGGCGTAGGCGGAAAGGTCCGCCGGCTGGCGCGCCAGCACCGTCCGGTATTCGACCAGCGCGGCATCGAGCTGGCCCGACTGCTCCAGCATCCGGGCCCGGCCCATGCTCTGGGCCATCACTGCCGACAGGCAAATGCATAGAGAAACAATCAAAATTCGGAATGGACCCATGACCAGCCTCATTGCTCTTCCCGCAGTAGTTGCTCGAAGTAAGACCGGACCTGGTCCTCGAACCGACCCAACCGCCCCTCGCGCATGGCCCGCATCAGCTCCTCGCGCAGGAGCCGGTTGCGTTCGCCCCGGTCCTCGGGCAGGCCCGGTACCGACTCGCGCTCGAACTCTTTTGCGGTCTCCGCCTCGCGCTCCTCGCGATGCCCACGCTGTCGGATACTGCGCTGGGCGTCGAGAAGACGCGAGAGGATGCCTTCCTGTCGCTCGATGAGTTCGCGCTCGATACTCATCTCCGCGAAGCTGCGCTCGACCTCCTTCATCTCCTCGACCAGGTCGTCCAGCATCGAAGTCAAGCCGGGCCGCTGGCCACCCAGTTCTTCGAGCAGGGACTCCAGCCGCTCGCGCAGTGCACCCTGCTGGGACAGCAACCGGCCCAGCGCATCGGCCAACCCCGGACTCATCCCGCCCGGCATCGGAATCGGCAAACCGCTGGTCCCGACATTGACTGCCATCTGACCGGCCGCCATCTGGGACAGCGCCTCCATCAGTCCCTCGAAGCCGCCCGACATCCCGCCCCCGGCCTGCTCGGCATCGACCAGCGCTTCGAGCAGCCCGGCCGACACCCGGTCAAGGGAGGTCCGGGCCTGGACCATCTGCCTCACAGCCGAGCCGACACGCGCCTCCAGCAAGTCCTGCCCCGCCGATTTCATCAGGCTTCGCGCTCGACCCAACTCGCCTACCAGCCGCCCGGGCACAATCATCGTCCGGGCTGAAAGCGCGGCCAGGCTCTCGGCGATAACGCCGGTCGCGTCGTGCAGGGCCATGCCATAGGCGATCGGCGGCCCGGTCTCGTTGCCCGGCGCCAGCCCCTCGGCCAGCGCCTCTTGCTCACGCGAGAGCATCAGCAGTTCCTCGACCGCGGCCCGGAGCCGCTCAGCCACCTCGGACGACCTCTGGCGCTTCAGGTCCGAACTCAGCCCGGACAACGACTCGGCCAGTTCGTCCAGCCGGCCGGCGACCCGCGCCGCCTGCTGCCCGGCCGAGGCCGGCTGGCCCTGCTGGAAACTGCCCGCGGCCTCCTGCGCCATCTCGCTCAGGCCTTCTTGCTCCGCGGCCTCGGCCAGCTCGGAGAGAGCCTCGGCCGTCGCCTCGTCCGACATCCGCCCGGCCAGGTCCTCGATGCCCGCCAGCAGGCTGTCCAGCGCTGCAGCCAGCGCCTCCTGCTCACGGGCAAGCTCCTCGGGCACCCCGCTCTGCGCCCGCTCGGCGATGCTCTTTTCAATCTCGGCCAGCGCCTCCGCGGTCCGAGCCAGCGCCTCGAGCCGCTGTTCCTCCATCACCTGCTGGAGGAACTCAAGCGCGGCGTCGAGACTGCTCCGGAACTCCTCCTGCTCGAGTTGAAACTGCTCCAGCGCGGCCCGCATCTCCGGGTTCGACTCGCCGAGCTTCTCGCGCAGTCGCTCCAGCGACTCGGCCAGCTCCTTCGGCAGCAGTTCGGCGAGAAGCTGTTGCAGATCGCCCAGCCGCCGCATCGTCTCCTCGTCGAACGCGACGCCCTCATACATATTGTCCATGACCTGCCGAACCTGGTCGCGCAGTTCGACCAACTCCTCGGCCAAGCCCTGCTGTTCAGCCAGCAGGTCGCCCAGTGCCTGCCGCTCGTCCCAGGTCAACTCACCCGCGCCCCGGGCCTGCTCGCCCAGCCTGCCAACCTCCTCGCTCAGCCGCTCCTGCAGTTCGCGCAGGGGTTCGAGTTCACTCCGGGTGTGCTCGGTCTGACGTACCGAAGCGCTATAGATC
>DSBX01000210.1 GCA_011049385.1 Caldifarciminota bacterium
CCGCCCGGCTGGCTCAGCAGGCGGGAGACGAACTCGCCGCCCGGGCCGAGACCTTCGGCGCGACCCGGGCGGTTGTCGGCTGGCTTCCCCAGTTCGACGTGGACGGCCTGCGGCTGGTCGGAGACCGGGTGCGCGAGGAGCTTGGCGGACACTCGGCCGGACTGCTGGCGGGCGGGGTCAAGGACGACCGGCTCTCCTACATCATCTTCGTCGGCGACGACCTCAAGGGAACTCTGCCCGCGGGCAGGCTCGCCAGGACGGTCGGCGCGGCGTTCGGCGGCGGCGGCGGCGGCAGGCCGGAACTGGCGTCGGGCGGCGGCCGGGTGGACCGGCTCGAAGCGGGCCAGGAGGCGTTCCGGGCCGAACTGCGAAATCTCGCCGCCGATGCTCCCGAACCCGGAAACCCGGTCGGCTAGCTGCCCGCGACTATCAGCCGAATCGGCCAGCCCTCAAACCCGAACCGGCGCAGACCGGAGACGACCGATTTCCGGTAGGAATCGGTCAGCGCGTCCGGGTCCGACACCCGGAGCCGGAACCGCGGCGGCCGGGTACCGGTCTGGTTGAGTCCGAGGACGCGGCAGTCGCGCCGGGGCGGCCGGGCCACCAGCGCGTCGAGCAGTCCGGCGCGAAGCAGGGCGCTCGAAACGTGACGGGCGCCCGCTTCATACACCGTGCCGGCCCGCCGCACCGCGTCGGCCACACCCTCGCCGGTCAGGCAGGAAGTCCACATCACCGGCGCCCAGCTGATGAACGCCAGTTCGCGGGCGACGTAGTCGCGCAGTTTGTCGGTCAGTCCCGGTTTGACCAGGTCCTGCTTGTTGGCGACGACAACCAGCCCCCGGTTGCGGTCCACGACGAGGTTGGCAATCCGCTTGTCCTGCGCGGTCGGCCCCTCGGTCACGTCCATCACCAGCAGGACCACGTCCGAACGCTGGATGACATCCACTGCCCGGGTGACCGAGAAGTACTCGACCGACTCGGTGACCTTCGCCTTACGCCGCATGCCGGCGGTATCGAGAATCCGGAAACTGCGGCCGTCCAGCTCGAACCCGGCCTCGATGACGTCCCGGGTCGTGCCCGGTATCGGCGTGACCAGCGCCCGCTCACTGCCGGTGAGCACGTTCAGGAAAGAGGACTTGCCGACGTTGGGCCGGCCAAGCACCGCCAGCGACACCGCCTTGCGCCGCAGGCGGGGCGGCGCGTCGGGCAGGAGCTTGACCACCTCGTCGAGCAGTTCGGCCACGCCGGTGCCGTGTTCGGCGGCGATGGCGAAGAGCCCGCTCGCGCCGAAGCGGTGGAACTCGGTTTCGTCGAAATCGCGCCGGGCATCGAGCTTGTTGACCGCGAGCAGGAAGCCGACATTGCGGCGGCGGAGCCGATCCGCGACCTCCTCGTCGAGCGGGGCCGGCCCCTCCCGACCGTCCACCACCATCACCACCACATCCGCCTCGGCCAGCGCGATGTCCACCTGGCGGTTGATGCCGCGGCTGATTTCGTCGGCCGCGCCGAAATCGAGGCCGCCGGTGTCAATGACCTGGAAATGCCGGCCGGTCCACTCGGCGTCGCGGATGATGCGGTCCCGGGTGATGCCGGGCTCGCGCATCGTGATGGCGATTCGGCCGCCGACGATGCGGTTGAAGAGCGTTGACTTGCCGGTATTGGGCCGGCCGACGAGTACGACTGTTGCCACGGCAATGAGACTAACCCGGCACAGAGCGCTGTCAAAGAACCCTCCGTCCTTTATTACCCGGACCCAGCGGCTATAATACCCCGTGTTGCGCATCCTGCTCCTCCTGCTCCTCGCCCTCGCCGCCCGCGCCAACCTGCTCGACAACCCCGGCTTCGAGCTCTGGGAGGACGACTCGACCCCGGCGGTATGGCGGGTCGAGAACCGCACGCGAACGATGGTCCGGCGCGAGCAGGACACGGTACGCTCCGGCGAGGCCTCGCTGAAGCTCGAACGCCTCGAACTCATCACGGGCAACAACTTCGGCGTCGTCCAGACCGTCCCGGTCCGCGGCGGCGCGGAATACCACTACCGGGTCTGGGCGCGCGAAGCCGAGCCGGAAATGCGCCTCGGCGTCGGGGTGAGCTGGCGGCGAGCGGACTCGAGCTACATCAACGCCAGCCGCGTGCGTTACTCAGAGGACAGCCCGGACTGGCAGGCGGTCGCGGACACGCTGGTCGCGCCGGCCGAGGCCGGGCTGGCCGAGTTCCGCATCCGCTGTTACGCGGTCGGCGGGATGACCGCGCCCCGTTCCGCGCTGGTGGACGACGCCTGGTTCGCGGAGCCGACGACCCCGGCCGAAACCACGCAGGTCTGGTTCGCGGAGGACAGCCTCGGCCTGCGCCTGATTGACTTCTTCAGCAAGGCCCGCTACTCGATTGACTACTGCTCCTACAACTCGAACCGGATGGACGTCACCCAGGCCCTGCTCGACGCCCGCGCGCGCGGGGTCCGGGTGCGGGTCATCACCGACGACGCACGGCTGAGCAACGAATGGGTGCTCACCCTGCGTGAGGCCGGCGTCCCGGTCTGGACCGACTCGGTCGGCCCCGGCGCCAGCTTCTACATGCACAACAAGTTTGCGGTGCGCGACTTCGGCAACGCGGACTCCGCCGACGACCGGGTCTGGTGCGCGACCTACAACGCCAACGAAGGCGACCTCCGTGCCGACTGCGCCCTGGAACTGCCCCATACCGGCATCGCCCGGGCGTTCCGGGCCGAGTTCGAGCAGATGTGGGGCGACACCGGGATGGTGCCGGACCCGGCCCGGGCGAAGTTCCACCGGGGCAAGTCCGACGTCATTGAGACCCACCTCTTCGAGCTCGACGGCTGGCCGGTCGAACTCTACTTCGCCCCCCAGGACCGGCCGGTGGATACGGTCGCGGTCCGGGTCGCGGCCGCGGAACAGCAGGTACTTTTCGCCATCTTCTCCTACACCCACCAGGGCGTCGGCGACGCGATGATTGACCGGTGGGACGAGGGCGTCTGGGTCGGCGGGGTGATAGACCGGAGCGGGCTCCGCCAGCAGGGCGCCCAGTACCCGCGGCTGGTTGACGCCGGCATCCCGGTCTACGAGGACTCGGTCCCGTTCGGCGAGAAGATCCTCCACACCAAGCTGATGGTGATAGACTCGCTCGTCACCGTCGTCGGCTCGGCCAACTGGAGCGGCAACGGCAACGAGCACAACGACGAGTACCTGTTCGTCCTGCACCACCCGGGCCTGGCCCGGCGCTTCCTCGAAGAACTGCACCAGCGGTTCTGGGAAGCGACCAACCCGGCGGTGGCCGAACCCGGGCCGGGTGCGCGGCGAACACTGCCCGCGGCCACGGTCGTCCGGGCCGCGGCGCTCAAGCCCGGCCTGCTCGGCCCGGAGCTCGTCGCTCCCGGGGTCCGGGTCTTCGACGCCGCCGGCCGGGAAGTGCGCCGGATTGCCGGACCGGGCGTATACCACTTCGTCGCCGAAGGCCGCACCCGGCACCGCCTCGTCGTCCTGCGCTGACCGGCTTGCACCCGGCCTCTCCGCCGCTACCATACTGCCACCTGACTATTGTGACCTGTCATCTCATCCGCTTCATCACCGGGGACCGGCTCGAACTGCAGGGCCTGTACTACCCGGCCGACGGCCCGGCGCTCCTGCACGTGCACGGACTGGACGGCAACTTCTACGAGAACCGGTTCATTGACGCGCTGGCCGAAGCCTGCGTCCGCCGCAACGTCGCCCTCCTCACCTTCAACAACCGGGGCCACGATTACATCTCGGACATCATCGTCGAATCCGACACCGGGCCGGGCTACCGGCAACTGGGCGGAATGTACGAGACCCTCGGCGAATGCGTCGAGGACATCCGGGCCGCGGCGAACCGGCTTTCCGCGCACGGTCACCGGAAGCTCATCCTGCAGGGCCACAGCCACGGCGCTCTGAAGGCGCTCCACTACCTGCACGCGACCGGCGATGAGCGGGTGGCGGCGCTTTCCCTGCTCTCGCCCTCGGACGACTTCGCGCTCGCCCGGAGCAAACTCGGCGGCCGGTTCGAAGAAGGCCGCGCTCTCGCCGCGGGCATGGTCGCCGAAGGCCGGGGCGCGGAACTGATGCCGCCCGGCTGGTTCGACTACCCGACCTCGGCCCGGACCTGGCACGACCTCTACCGGCCGGACTCGGTCGCGCTCTCCTTCAACCTCGCCCGGACCGACCGCGACAGCTTCCCGGAACTGGCCGCGGTGCGCCTGCCCGTATTCCTCGCCCTGGGCACCGAGAACGAAGCCTTCTCCCTGCCCGCCACCGAGTTCGCGGACCGGGCCGGCACCGCGCTCGCCGCCGCGCCCTCGTTCCACGCCGCGGTCATCGAAGGCGCGCCCCATAACTACCTCGACCACGAAGACGAACTCGCCGCCGCGCTCGGCCACTGGCTGGACGAAACCCGCGAAGGTCCCGGTGGTTGACGTCTTCGGCGTCCTGCGCGAGCGGGCGCTGGCCGCGACCCGGGACTGGGCCGACGACCGGTTCCTCATCCGGGGAATGTGGAAGGTTGAACTCGCCTTCCGGCCCAACCCGGACGAGCGCACCTTCCGCTACACCTTCTGGCTGGTCCAGACCGTCGGCCAGGGCTGCTGTTACTGCATCGGCGACGACGAGCGCGGCCACGGCCTCGTCGGCACCGACGCCCGGGAAATCTTCAACCTCCAGACCTGCATCTCCATCGCCGCGCTCGACTCGGTCTACGCCTCGATACCGAAGTACCCGGCCGCGACCCACGAACTGCACGGCAACTCGATAGACAAGACCGGCGCCCGGACCGACATCATCGTCGAAGAGGCCAACCGCCTGCTCAGCGGCATCACCGGCCGCAAGCCCCGGGTCGTCAACGTCGGCGTGGTCGGCAACGTCATCCGGCACCTCTGTGGGCGGGGCTGTGAAGTGCTGGCGACCGACCTCGAGCCGGAAACGGTCGGCCGGGTCGTCCACGGCGTCAGGGTCGAGGACGGCACCCGCACCTTCGAACGGGTGGCCGAGAGCGACCTCGCGGTCGTCACCGGTATGACCATCGCCTCCGACGCGCTCGGCCCGATAATCGAGGCCGCGCAGAGCGGCGGCGCGAAGCTCCTGCTCTTCTGCGAGACCGGGGCCAACTTCGGCGAAGAATACTGCCGGTCCCTGGGCGTGGATACGGTCGTCGGCGAACCGTTCCCCTTCTACATCTTCCAAGGCACCAGCCGCATCGAAGTCTTCCGCCGATGATTGAACCGCCGGGCGACACCGCCCCCCACTCCGCAGTCAGCAATCTCCCGACCCCCTGCTACCTCTACTCCGCGCCGAGCATCCGGCGGCAGTACGCCCGCCTCGCCGCGGCCCTGCCCGGATACCGCGTCCTCTACTCGCTCAAAGCCAACCCCAACCCGGCCATCATCGCGCTCCTGCTCGAACAGGGCGCGGGCGCGGAAGTCAGTTCGCGGGCCGAGCTCGAAACCGCGCTCGCGGCCGGCTGTACGCCGGAAGACCTCGTCTACGTCGCGCCGGCCAAGCCCATCGAAACGATACGCCGCACGGTCGAAGCCGGCATCCACGCCCTCGTCTGCGACTGCCCGGAAGACCTGAAGATGTGCGAAGCCGCGGCCCGGGAAACGGGCCGGCGCGTCCGCCTGCTCCTGCGCATCAACACCGACGAAAAGCCCACCGGCCGGGAAAAGATGGTCGGCGGGCCGAGCAAGTTCGGCTTCGACGAAGAAGAAGTCCTCGAACAGGCAAGCGGCGTCCGGCTCCGGCACTGCCGCATCGCCGGCATCCAGGTCTACTCATCCAGCCAGGTCCTCGATGCCGACTACCTCGCCTCGCACTTCCACTACGTCGCCGACCTTGCGC
>DSBX01000103.1 GCA_011049385.1 Caldifarciminota bacterium
CGAGGATGGCGGAGAGTTCGGCGTCGGTGCGTGTGACGACGGAGACCGAGGCGGAGACGGTGTCGTTGGCGGGGAAGGTGTCACCGGCGAGGGCGGTCGAACAGCGGACGGCGAGGAGGCCGACAGGCGTGGCGGACCAGGACGGGAAGAAGATGCTGCCGGACGCGCCGGGTGCGAGGAAGAGCGAGTCGGTACGGTCGTAGTCGTGGCCGATGGTGAAGCGAGCGGGGATATGGGCGGGCCTGGTGCCGTTGTTGGTGAGCTGGGCTGCGGGCGTGACGACAGTGCCGGAGTCGATGGTTCCGATCGGCGCGAGAATGGTGCGGGCCCAGGCGTCTATGCGGACGCCGACCTCGACCACGGCGTTGGCGGTATCGTTCTCATTGTTCTCGTCGCCGGTGAGCATGGTTGAACAGCGGACGGCGAGGAAGCCGAGAGGGGAAGCGGTCCAGTCGCGGAAGCTGACAGTGGTGGTTTCGCGGGGTGCGAGTGCGACAGAGACGGTATCGGTGTAGATCGAGCCGATAGTGAGACGGACCGGAAAACTGCGGGTGGTGGTGGAGAGATTGGCGACAGTGGCGCGGGGTGTGACGACGGTACCGGAGTCGAGCGCGCCGACCGGCGCAAGCACCGTGAGCGCCGCAGCGTCAACCAGCGGTTTGACGATCACCGATCCGGAGGCGCGGTTGTTAACCGGAAGCTCGTCGTCCGCAAGCATTGTCGAACAGCGTACGTTGAGAAGCCCGACCGGTTCCGCCTGCCAGGTGCGGAAGGAGACGGCGGTGTCCTGTCCCGGTTCCAGCAGGACGAGGACCGTGTCGTGGTAGGCGGTGCCGATGTTGAGTCGGACCGGGATGGACTCGGTGCTGGTGCCCTGATTGGCGATGCGGGCCAGTGGCACAATCGGAGTGCCTGAATCCACGGTGCCGGTCGGCGAGAGGATCTCCAGGGCCGCGGCGTCGCGTCGGCCGACCACGCTTATCGAGTCGGCAATCATGTCGTTTGCGTTCCAGGTATCGCCGGGAAGCATCGTCGAACACCGGACCGCGAGGTCGCCGAGGGGCAGTGCACGCCAGTCGGGAAAGAGGAACTGGCGGGCCTGGAACGACCCGACGTAGGCGTGGGTGGTTTCAGAGTAGCTTCCGCCGATGTCGAACCTCACCGCGATGGTGCAGCCGACCGGACTGAGATTCGCGATCCAGGCCGCGGGTGTCACCAGTGCGTTCGAATCAACCTCGCCGACCGGCGTTGCAATCTCGACCACGGCGGCGTCGAGTCCTGTCGAATCCAGCGGAGTGCGGGGCTCGCCGGGCAGGGCGATGACCAACGCAGGTGGACGGAGCGCACCCGGCTTTGGTCCGTCGCCGAAGACATACAGGGCACTGCGGCCGAGGACAAGAAGGTCGAGCCCACCGTCGGGGGTGAGATCACGGACCGCCGTCCCGGGCCGTCCCGGTCCGGGCGGGTTCCAGAGCGAGATGGTATCCTCGCCGCCGTCCGGTCTCGGAAGAAAGAGTCTGAGCCTGCCGGTCGGACGATGCCACAGCAGGCGTTCCGGGCTACCGTCCCGGTTCAGATCTAAGAGGAACTCGCCCGGTACCAATGGTGAGTTATTAGCTGACGAACCGTTTCCGGCGCCGGCGACAAGCGCGGCGCAGAGCGCTATTATGATCCCTTGCAATTTTCGCTTCCTTTCCCTAAGAGTAATTATACCCGACCCCGGACAGGTGTCAAACAACAGGCGGTTGAACCCGCGGAGATCCGGTATCGGGGAGCCGCCTCGGTCCGGGCCTCTATTCGCCCGCAGGAGCCGTGCGGCAGGGTGTGGAGCCGACAATGAGGACACAATCACCGTTACCCGGTGGCGGCGGGAAGGGGATGCCATACAGCTCGAAACCAAGCCGAACGGGCTCCGGCCGGAGACGCGTGAACTGTTTGAGCTTCTACGTGATACGGTCGCGCCGCTGTCGTTCTTCGGGCTGGACCCGGATGCACACGTACCCGGTCGGTTGCCGGTGACCGGGCGTTTGATGAGTCGGCAACCGGATGGACGGAGCGAAGCTCGAAATCAGGAGCGGCGTGACGGCGAGGGGTGTCCCGGTGTCGGGACAGACGCAGGTTTCTCGCGCAGGATGCGGCTGAGGAGCCAGGTGACGAGGATGGCGAGAAGGAGCCTGGGAACGGTTATCCAGAAGAGGTTCGCGCCCATCACAACGAAGATGGCGGTGTCCTCGAACAGGCCGTGGCTGAGCGCAAGGAAGGTCGCGACCAGCGTGACCTGGCGCGGCGAGAGCTTGTGGGCGTGGGTACTCTCGATGATGAGGCCGCCGCCGAAGACGATACCGAAGACGTTGCCGCCGAGCCAGGGCAGGCCGGCTTCCCGGCTGAGGCCGATGTGGCGGGTGAGGCGATTGAGGCCGGTGAGCATTCTCTCGAGCAGGCCGTAGCGCCGGGCGTATTCGAGTGCAACGAAGATACCAACGAGGACCGCGAGCATCTTCCAGCCGGTGTCGGCCAGCCCGAACGCCCAGTCGGTCAGCGCCGGCCCGGGGCCGACCCAGGGCGTGCGGGCCATGCGGGCGAGCATCTCGGTTCCGGGCGCGGGTGCGACCGCCACGACCGCGGCCGGCACCAGCAGGCGGCCCAACCCGAGACCGGCGAGGAGCGAGACTGCGAGCCGGATGGCCCAGAGCAGCCACCCCTTCGCCCGCATCCGGAAGAAAACCGCGGTTTCGAGAATCTGCGAGTGGCTGAGCAGGAGCATGACCGCGAGCACGGTGAGTTGTTGGGCGGGCAGGCGCAGGGCGGTTATGGCACCGAGCCCGGCGTAGAGGTTGATGACGTTGCCGAGGATGAGGGCGAGCGCGGCTTCGCCGGGCAGGCCGAAGTGGCGCATGAGCGGCGCGGTGAAACCGGCGAAGGCGGTCAGTACCGGGGTGTAGCGGAGGACGGTGATGGCGGTGTAAACCGGGGCGACAATCGCCATCAGCTTGAGGAAGGCGCGGACACCGTGGAACGCGCCGGCGCGGATGACCCGCCAGTGATGACTCATCCGGCGAAACGTTCGAGGGCAATCTCGCCGTCGCGCATCACGCCGTAGCTGAAGTTCTTCAGCCAGTCGCCGGTGTTGAGGTACACGCCCTCGGGCAGGCGGGTGAGCTCGGGTCGGTGGAGATGGCCGAGAATCACGATGTCGTTGCCTTCGCGCAGGCAGACACGGCCGTGCTCGCGCATCCGGTCCGCCAGGGTGGCGTCGGGCGGGCGCCGGCGGCTGCGACGGGTGACCCAGCCTGCGAGCGCGATGCCGAGGTCCGGATGGATGAGACCATAGAGCGCGTTGTTGAGCCGGCTTCGCATCAGTATTCGGAAGAGCCGGGAGAGGTGCCGGTGGTCCACCTCGTCGCCGTGGCGCATCAGGACCCGGCGGCCGTCGAGTTCGACTCGGGCCTCGACCGCGGTCTCCACGCCGAGCTGTTCCCGGAAGAAGCCGGTGAAGCGGAGGTCGTGGTTGCCGGCGAGGCAGGTAACCGCGGTGCCGGACTGGCGCAGGCGGCCGAGCGCGGCCAGCACCCGGAAGCCGTGCTTGGGAATGGCCCGGCCGTATTCGAACCAGAAATCGAAGAGGTCGCCCAGCACCCAGAGGGTGTCGGTCCGGCCCTCGAGTCCGGCAAGGAACCGGGCCAGCCGCGCTTCGGATTCGGGCGGGGCCGCGCCGAGGTGCGCGTCAGAGATGAAGTAGTGCGCGCTCAATGGCGTTGACGGACTCCGCGACCGGCCGGCGGGTGTCAATGTGGAGAAGCCGGGGTCCGGGCCGGGGTGGGTCGAACCGCGTTTTCATCGCCCGGTAGACGCGGATGTCCGCGTCCGAGACCGAGGCACGCCGGAAGCGTCGGCGCATCCGGCTGACGACGGTCTTCTCCGGGCAGTCGGCGTGGACGAAGAGCCAGGGCAGGCTCAGTTTCTCGGCGACGGCCCGGGCCTTGTCCCGGGAGTCGGGGTGGAGGAAGGTTGCGTCGAGCACGACCCGGTGTCCGGCGGTGAGATAGGTTCGGGTCCGACGCATCAACTCGCGGTAGGTGCGGATGCCGAGCGCCCGGGTGTAGAGCTTCTTGTTGAGCTTGCCACGGCCGTCGGCCTCGATCGAAACGCCGGCGAGTTGCTTGCGGACCGAGTCGCTGTTGACGTGCCATGCGTCGAGCCGCTCGGCGAGACGGCGGGCGACGTAGCTCTTGCCGGTGCCGGGCAGACCCAGCATTATCACCAACCGCGGGTCGGGCCGGAGTCGGCGGGCATAGCGCTCGGCGAGTTGGAAGTAGCGGCGGGCGGTGCGGCGGGCTTCTTCCCGGGCCTCGGCCGGGATGCCCGGGTCGTTGAGGTTGAAGCTGGTGACCTTGCCCCGGACCCAGGCTCGGTAACAGCGGTAGAAGTCGAGCAGGCGGAGCAGGCCGGAGTCGTGTGAGCAGGCGAGGTAGCGCTCGATGAAGAAGGCGGCGAGGTCGCGCCGACCGAACCAGTCGAGGTCCATCGCCATGAAGGCGATTTCCGAGGTGGTATCACAGCATGAGAAGCGGGGGTTGAATTCGATGCAGTCGAAGATGTGGACCCGCCCGCCGATGAAGACGTTGCGCGAGTGGAGGTCGCCGTGACAGCGGCGGACGAAGCCCTGCTCGCGCCGGCGGGCGAAGCGGCGACGATTGGCGGCGATGAACGCCTCAACCGTTTCCTTGACGCTGTCGAAGGCCGGGTAGGTGATGGTCTTGCCCCGGAAGGGCATGGTCTGGGCGAAGTTCTCGTCCCAGTTGAGCTTGATGATTTCGGAACTGCCGTAGCGGGAGATTTCCGCCCCGCGTTCGGCGACGGTGTGGAAGTCGGCGATGAGCCGGGCGATTTCGCCGACATGGTCGAAGGTGACTTCGTCCCGGCGGAGCCGCTCGGTCATTATTGTGTCCTGGGGGAGTTCGAGCATCTTCAGGCACCAGTCCACGACCGGGTCGGTCCCGCCGAGCCGGAGCCGGCCCCGATGTTCGGTCACGGGCAGGACTTCAAGGTAGATGTCGGGCGAGAGACGCTGATTGAGTCGGAACTCTTCGTGGCAGAAGAACTTCCGGGCCGAGAGGTCGGTGTAGTCGAGGAAGCCGAAGTTGACCGGCTTCTTGACCTTGTAGGCGTGGCGGCCGGTGAGGAAGACCCAGGAGGTATGGGTCTGGAGCATGCGCACGCGCCGGACCCCGCGGCCGTAGAGACCGGGCACGAGCATTTCGCGGATGCGGCCCTGGATCGAGGGCGAGCTCACAGTTCCGTGCCCCGGGAGATGACGACGACGCCGTCCTCGCTGACGTGAAAGCGTTGTCGGTCGGCCTCCGGGTCGAAGCCGATTTCGGCCCGGTCCGGTATCCGGACCATCTTGTCCACGATGGCGCGGCGCACCCGGGCGTTGCGGCCGACCGCGACGTCGCTGAACAGCACCGATTCCTCGACTTGGGCGAAGGAGTTGACCCGGACCCGGGGGCCGAGGATCGAATGCTGAACCCGGCCGCCGGAGACAATGACGCCGTCGGCGAGGAGCGAGTCGAGCGCGAGGCCGGCCCGGCCGCCGGCGAGGTCGGAGTGAACCGTCTTGGCGGGCGGATCGGGCCGGGGCCGGGTGCGGATGGGCCAGTGGCGGTCGTAGAGGTTGAAGGGCGGGGTCGGGGCGACCAGCTCCATGTTGGCCCGGTAGTAGTCGTCCACGGTGCCGACGTCGCGCCAGTACGGCTCGACGGCGTGCTCGTCGGCGAAGCGGTAACCGAACACCCGGTAGCCGCCGATCATGGCCGGGATGACGTCGTGGCCGAAATCATGACGTGAGC
>DSBX01000157.1 GCA_011049385.1 Caldifarciminota bacterium
ATGCTCGACCAGATTGAGCGCGGACGGGAGCGTAGCGAGCCCGAGTCGCCCTTTGAGAAGAGCGAAGGGGTGAAGGTCACCAAGGGTCCGTTTGCCGGGTTTACCGGTACGGTTGAAGAGATAAACGTCGAGCGCCGGCGGGTGAAGGTCATGGTGACGATTTTCGGCCGGCCGACGCCAATCGACCTGGACTTCCTGGACGTCCAGGCTATCTAGTCATAATGACAGGAGGAGCGAGCCATGGCTAAGAAAGTCGCGGCTATCGTGAAGCTTCAGATCCCGGCCGGACAGGCGACCGCCGCCCCGCCGGTTGGCCCGGCTTTGGGCCAGCACGGGGTGAACATCGCCGAGTTCATCCGGGCTTTCAACGAGGCGACCCGGAAGGAATCGCCGGGGATGTTGATCCCGGTTGTCCTGACGGTCTACTCGGATCGGAAGTTCACGTTCGTGACCAAGAGCCCGCCCGCGTCGGTACTCCTGAAGCAGGCTGCCGGTCTGGCCAAGGGTTCGGGCGAACCCAACCGCGGCAAAGTCGGGGTGGTTACCCGGAAGCAGCTGATGGAGATCGCGGAGCGGAAGAAGAGCGATTTGAATGCGGATGACGTTGAGGCCGCGGCCCGGATTGTGGCCGGTACTGCGCGTTCGATGGGCCTCCAGGTGGAGGACTGATGCGTAGAAGCAGACGCTATACCGCGCTCAGCGAGCAGTACGAGCGAAGCAAGGAATACCGGCTGGCCGAGGCGGTTGAGCTTGTCCGGAAGCATGCGACCGCCCGTTTCGACGAGTCGGTTGATATCGCCGTCAAGCTTGGAATCGACCCCAAGAAGCAGGACCAGATGGTTCGCGGCACCGTCGGCCTGCCCCACGGTACCGGCAAGACGGTTCGGGTGCTGGTTTTCTGCAAGGGAGAGAAGGAAGAGGAGGCGAAAGCGGCCGGTGCCGAGTTCGTCGGCTTCGAAGACTTGGTCGAGAAGGTCAAGGGCGGCTGGAACGACTTCGATGTTGCCGTTGCCACTCCGGACACGATGTCGGCGGTCGGTCGTCTCGGGAAGATCCTGGCACCCAAAGGCAAGATGCCTTCGCCGAAGACCAAGACGGTGACTTTCGATGTTGCCGACGCGGTCAAGGCCCTGAAGGCGGGCCGGATCAACTACCGCACCGACAAGACCGGCAACGTCCATGCGCTCGTGGGTAAGGTGAGCTTTGAGCCGGTGTCGCTGCTTGAGAACGCCCGGGCCTTCGTTGCCGAACTCATCCGGGTGAAGCCGGCGTCGGCCAAGGGCCAGTACATCAGGACCGCCGCACTCTCCTCCACAATGGGACCGGGGGTTCGGATTGACGTCCGCGACCTGACCGAGACCGCGCGGAAGGGAGACTAGCATGCCGAGTGCAAAGAAAGAGAAGGAAGTCGCGGCCCTGACGGAGCTGGTTCGTGGCGCTACCGGATACTACTTCCTCGACTTTACTGGTGTCGCGGCCAACGATTTCAATATGGCCCGGCGGCAACTACGCACGGCCGGGGCCAGCATCCGGGTCGTCAAGAACCGGCTGGCGTTTCGGGCGCTTGTCGAGAGCGGGATTGGCGAAGAGGTCGCCGAGTACCTGAAGGGACCGACTTCGGTCGTTGTCGTCCGTGAAGACGCCATCGTGCCGGCCCGGGTACTGAAGGAGATTGCCCGTAAGCTCACCGCACTCAAGGTTAAGGGAGCGTATGTCGAAGAGACTTTCTTTGACGCCGACCGGTTCGATTTCCTGGCGTCACTGCCGACGAAGGACGACCTGCGCGGCCAACTCGTCGGGGTGCTGTCGGCCCCGATTTGGGAGTTGGCAAACAGCCTTGAGGGACTGTTGAACGAGTTCGCCTATGTGCTCGACCAGTTGGGCGAGCGCCGGTCCGAGGCCCAGACCGAGTCCTGAGACGAGGGAGCGGTTGAGCACGTTGGAAATGAGAATTGCTGCTTCGAATAGGCCTGAGCTGTTGTGCCGTAAGTCCGGTACACTGCGATTCGTAACGGTCGCATCGACGACCCACCAGGAGGACTGAAATGTCTGAAGACAAGATACAGCAGTTGATTGCCCAGATCGAGACGCTGACCGTCAGCGAGTTGGCTGCGCTGGTAAAAGAACTGAAGGAGAAGTTCGGCATTACCGCGCCGGTCTTCGCGGCCGGTGTCATGCCGGCGGGTGGTCCGGGCGGCGCCGCACCGGCGGAGTCCGAGGCCGAAGAGAAGACGGAGTTCGTTGTCACGTTGACGTCGGTCGGGGACAAGAAGATCCAGGTGCTGAAGGAGCTCCGTGCGCTGACCCAGCTCGGGCTCAAGGAAGCCAAGGACATCATCGATAGTGTGCCCAGCACGATCAAGGATAGCGCGACCAAGGAAGAAGCGGACAAGTTGAAGGCGAAGCTGGAAGAAGTCGGGGCCAAGGTCGAGGTCAAGTAGCATGACAAAGCAGAAGGACTTCTCCAAGACGCACACATTCTTGGAGATTCCAAATCTGCTTTCGCTGCTGCTCGATTCTTTTGCCGGTTTCGTCCAGGTCGACGTCGAACCGTCGAAGCGAAAGCCGACGGGGCTTGAAGGTGTGTTGCGCGAGACCTTTCCGGTCGAGGACGTGCACAAGAACTTTGTGCTCGAGTATCTCGGTTACGCCTTCGGCGAGACCAAGTACTCACCGGAGGAGGCGATTGCCAAAGGCGTCAACTACTCGATGCCGCTCAAGGTCACTTTCCGGTTGGTGAAGAAGGAGTTCGGTAGCGAGTCGGACCGGGTACGGGACATTGTTGAGCAGGAGGTTTTCCTCTGCGAGATGCCATGGATGACCGCCAACGGCACCTTCGTCATCAATGGCGTCGAGCGCGTTGTCGTCAGCCAGCTACACCGCTCTCCGGGAGTTTACTACTCTCAGGATGGGGTGGAGCATTCCGCCTTGCTCGTGCCGCTACGCGGAGCCTGGTTCGAGATTGTCGCCGATCGACACCAGTCGTTGGTTGTCCTGCTTGATCGCAAACGGCGGATATCCGCGGCTACGTTCCTGCGGGCGATGGGATTCACCCACGAGCAGCTTGTCGAGTCGCTTTTCCGGGTCGAGGAGAAGAAGCTGGCGCCGGGGCAGATGGTCGCCCGCGATATCGTCGAGGGCAACGAAACCCTCGTTCGAGTCGGCGAGTTCGTGACCGAGGGAATCGTTGAGTTCCTCGAGTCGAAGGGACTGACGAAAGCCTGGGTTGTTGACGACCGCCCGGCCGGTATTGATATTCTCGCCAACACAATCAGGCTTGACCGTTCCGAGTCGCGTGAGGATGCGATCAAGCGTATCTACTACCGGCTTCGTTCGATCGCCCCGCATTCGCTTGAGGTTGCCGAGAACGTGATCTTGGGCATGTTGTTCGACAAGCGCCGATTCAACCTGAGTTCGGTCGGACGCTACAAGCTGAACCGGCGCTTGATGCTCAAGGTTTCGCTCGAAGAGGTCGGGTTACGCAAAGAGGACATCATCGAGATTGTCCGTCACCTGTTGCGCTTCGCCGACGAGGGGCGGAACTTCGTGATTACCTGCCAGGTTCCGGACGGTGCCAAGCCGGAGACTGCGCTCAGGCTGCTTGCCCGTGAGGACCTCGAGCCGGGTGAGAGTTTCTGGCACGAACGTCGCGACCGGCTGGAACTGACCTATGCTTCGGCCGAGATGGGTCGCAGTGCCGAGGCGGTGTTGAAGCGCGAGGGCTACAAGGTCGCAAGTGAACTCGTCCGGCTCCAGCCGGATGATGTTGATCACCTGTCGAACCGACGGGTCAAGCAGGTCGGGGAGTTGCTCGAGAACCAGTTCCGTGTCGCCCTTATGCAACTCGCCCAGAACGTCAGGGAACGGGCGGCTTTCGTCGACGATACCCAGATGAATCCACAGGAACTGGTCAACACCCGGGTGGTGGCGAACTCGATTCTCAAGTTCTTCACCCAGAGTCAGCTTTGCCAGTTCATGGAGCAGACGAACCCGATGGCCGAGTTGACGCACAAGCGCCGGATCTCAACGCTCGGGCCGGGCGGCTTGACCAAAGAGACGGCCGGTTTCGAGGTTCGTGACGTGCACTACTCGCATTACGGCCGAATCTGTCCGATCGAGACTCCGGAAGGACCGAACATCGGTCTCATCTCGACGGTTGCGACCTTCGCCCGTATTGACAAGCACGGTTTCCTCGCCACGCCATACTGGCCGGTCCGAAACGGACGGGTGATGGTGGGCAAGGGCCGGGAAGTGTACCTGACACCCGAGGATGAGGAGCACTTCACCATAGCCCAGGCCAACAGTGTACTGGCGGCGAATGGTCGTTTCGAGGAGGAAGTTGTCATCTGTCGTCGTTGCGGTGACGTGCTTGAGGTCGCCCCGAGTGATGTTGACTTCATGGACGTGTCGCCACGCCAGCTCTTCTCCGGGTCCACGGTGCTGATTCCCTTTCTCGAACATGACGATGCCGACCGTGCGCTCATGGGTTCGAACATGCAGCGCCAGGCGGTGCCGTTGCTGATGCCCGACAAGCCGCTTGTCGCCACGGGCGTGGAGGGCAAGTTTGCTGCCGAATCCGGCGCAACGGTTCGCGCCGGGGCGGACGGAGTTGTCACCAAGGTTGATGCCCGTTCGGTCGTGGTCCGGAGCGAGAAGGGACTGCTGGAGTACCGGTTGCGTCTCTTCAAGAAGTCCAACCAGTACACCTGCTTGTCCCAGCGCCCGGTTGTTCGCGTTGGTGACGAAGTGAAGGCTGGCGATTTGCTGGCCGACGGACCTTCAACCGAAGATGGTCAGCTTGCGCTGGGCCGAAACATCTTCGCCGCCTTCCTGCCTTGGCGGGGCTACAATTACGAGGATGGCATTGTTGTCTCCGAGAACCTGCTCGGACAAGACGCGTTCACCTCCATCCAGATTCTCGAGTTCGAAGTCCAGGCTCGCGAGACCAAACTCGGGGGTGAGGAGATTACCCGGGACATCCCGGGTGCGACCGAGGAGGAACTCATCAACCTGGACGAGTTCGGAGTGGTCCGTCTCGGCGCCGAGGTTGGTCCCGGCGACATCCTGGTTGGACGAATCACGCCGAAGGGGGAGACCGAGTTCACTCCCGAAGAGCGGTTGCTCAGGGCAATCTTCGGTGAGAAGGCTTCCAATGTCAAGGACACTTCGCTGCGCGTGGATGCGGGGGTAACCGGCGTCGTTCTCAGCCGACGAATCCTGAGTCGGAAGGTGAGCGACGCGATGACACGCAGGCTCGAACGGGAGCGGCTCAGCGAGGCTGAGCGCGGCTACAATCTCAAGAAGCAGTTCCTGCTTGATCGACGCAACGAGAAACTCCGGGCTATCCTGCGCGGCCAGAAGGCGGCGGTCCCAGCCAAGGACGGCAAGGGTCGGGTACTGCACAAAGCCGGTCAGCCGCTGAGCGATGGGTTCCTTGAGTCGGAGGAATTCAGCAAGGTGCGGGGTTACGAGCAGTTGGTCTCCAACCCGAAGCGCCAACTTGAGATCCGCGCTGTCCTGAAGGAGTTCGATGAGGCTCTGGCGGAGGCTGACCATGAGAAGCGACAGGACATCGAGCGCATCTCGCGTGGTGATGAACTGCCGCACGGTGTTCTGAAGTGGATTACGGTATTCGTTGCCCAGAAGCGCAATCTGGCTGTGGGTGACAAGATGGCTGGCCGTCACGGCAACAAGGGAGTCGTCTCCAAGGTGCTGCCGATAGAGGATATGCCCTATCTTGGCGTCGTTGCCGACGACGACAGCCAGAGCGGGACGATTCGAGAAATGCGCGGTCTGCCTGTTGACATGGTGCTGAATCCGCTGGGGGTGCCGTCGCG
>DSBX01000014.1 GCA_011049385.1 Caldifarciminota bacterium
GCGACCGGGCTTGCGGCCGGGACCTACCTGCTCCAGCTCCACACGCCGGCCGGCGCCTATGCCCAGCGGGCGACTGTGGTCCGCTGACCGATAACGCTGACACCGAGGCGGCGCCCCGTTGGCGCGCCGCCTCGGCATTCGCCCCCCCTCTGACCGTCTCCCTCTTCATACTCGTACCTGCCTCTGCCGCCTATTGACAATTCGACGATAGCGGCTAGCGTATCTTGTGCCACTCGAGGTTCGCCCGCTTGCCGGCCGGGCCGATCGGCGCCGGTTCATCGGTCTGCCGGCCAGGGTCCACACGGACCATGCGAATTGGATCCCCCCCATCTACATGGATGAACACCGCTACTTTGACCCGCGTCGCAATCATTCCTTCCGGGAGTCCGAGACGGTGATGGCCCTGGCCTGGCGCGACCGCAAACCGGTAGGCCGGATAATGGGCATCATCCAGCGACGCTACAATGAACAGACCGGCCGGCGTGACGCCCGGTTCGCCAACCTCGAGACCTTCGAGGAGCGCGAGGTCGTACTCGCCCTGCTCGGCTTCGTCGAGCGCTGGGCCCGAAGCCGGGGTATGGACCGGGTCGTCGGACCGCTCAGTTTCTCGGACCAGGAACCGGAAGGGTTCATGGTTGAAGGGTTCAACGAGGAACCGGTGCTGGCCAGCTACCAGAACCTGCCCTGGATGGTCGAGTTTCTCGAGTCCGCCGGCTATGCGAAGGAGCTGGACTACGTTCACTACCTGGTCCCGATCCCCGAAGAACCGCCCCCGCTTTACGTCAAGGTATCGCAACGCCTGCTGCGCCAACGGGAGTTCCGCCTGCTCGAGTTCACCTCGACGAAGCAGCTCAGGCCCTGGATCCGGCAGGTGTTCGAGTTGATGAATGCGACCTACCGACAGATCTACGCCTACACCGAGCTCAGCCGGGAGGACATGGACGCGCTCGTCCGCCAGTACCTGCCCGTGCTCGACCCGCGCTTCGTCAAGATGGTGGCGAATTCGAAGGACGAGCTGGTCTCGTTCATCATCGGGATGCCGAACATGAACGAAGGTCTGCGTCGGTGCCGGGGCCACGTCCTGCCCTTTGGCGTCTTCCACATCAAGGCGGCAATGAAGCGCACGAAACAGCTCGACCTCTACCTCGGTGCCATCCGCGAAGACTGCCGGGGCAAGGGGCTGGATGTGCTAATGGGCGCCGCGATGCTGAAGAGCGCCCGCGCGGCCGGCTTCGAGCGGATTGACAGCCACCACGAAATGGAGACGAACCTCAAAGTCCGGGCCGAAATGGAGAGGGCCGGGGGCGTCGTCTTCAAACGCTTCCGCGTCTACCAGAAACCGCTCGGTTGACTGCTTCGTCCGCTTCCCTACCATTCGTTATGGACTACCGCTTGCTCTGCGTCATCGCGTTCGCCTGCTGGGGCGGGTGGGGCTTCGTCAGCAAGCTGGCTACGCGGTCTTCTTCGCCGCCGGCCCTTGCGCTCTGGGCGACGGTGGCCAGCCTGGTACCGATTGCCGCCTTCGCGTTCACCGTCGGTCGGACCGAACTGCGCCCCACCCCACTCATTGCGCTTGCCGGCCTACTCGCCGGGTTCGCGACGCTGGCCTTCTACCTCGCGCTCGCCCGCGGCCCGGCCTCGGTGGTAGTGCCGCTGACCGGGATGTACATCCTGGTCCCGGCCCTGCTCGGCATCGTCCTGCTCCACGAGCCGGCGACGCTGACCCGGTTGCTGGGCATGGCCTCGGCCGCGCTGGCGGTCTTCCTGCTCTCCCGCTAGGGCCTGCATCGAATCGCGGGCATCGGCGTCAAACATACCATGCTACGCCAAGTTCAAGACTACGCCCCGGCAGTATTACTGTTGGCATTCTTGCTGACCGCCTGTGGCGGCAGTGCCGTTGCCGAGATGCCGGTACGCCCGGAACTGACGAACCGCGACTTCGCCGCCCCGCTCGATTCGGGCTGGCACCGCCAGGTCCGCAACTTCGACGGTCGCGGAGACGTTATCGCCCTGCCCGAAGGCGGCGTCACCGTCAGCAAGACATTCTGCGGCTGGAATCGCCTAAGCCAGGCGGTAGTGCTGGACGACTTCCGGCAGACCTTCCGCACCCGGGCCCGGTTCGCTGCCCGCAGTAGCCGGCACGACTACTTCGGCCGTTCCGGCCTCACGCTCGGCTACCTTGACGCTGACGGCGGACTGCTGGGCGAGACGCGCTGGTACCTGCAGGCCGGCGGCCGGCCCGAGGAGAACAGTCCCACCCGGCACAGCATCCGGTTGACCGAGGCCGGCCAGTGGCTGGACCTGGAACTGGACATCGCCGACGAACTGCGTCGGAACCTGTCCGGGGTCCGGCCGGCCGACGTCCGCGCCCTGCGCATCACCTTCGAGGCGTTCGGGTCCGGCACGGGCGGGTGTTGAGGGCTGTCACTGTCGGCGGAGGTCTCCGCCAGGTACGTCAGACTTGAACCCGGGCAACCGGCTGGCGAGCAGGACTAGAAGACGCTGAACCGGAAGTAGCGCCTGGGGTTCTGCCGTACGTCGCCAATCAGTGAGCGCAGTTCGGCGTTGGTCTCCAGCAGTTCTTCGTAAAGTTCGTCCGAGGAAAGGATGCGGCCTGCCGTGGACGAGCGGTCGAAGAGACGGGTGAGGCTGTCAATACGGGCGGTCATCGCGGTCAGTTCGACTGCGGTACCGGTGAAGCCGCGGTTGAGACCGGCCAGGCCGGCGTTGAGCTTGCCCAGTTCCACGCTCACCGCATCCAGGATTTCGCGGGCGGCCTTGCGCAGTTCGCCGGTAAGCTGTTCCGGGTCCAACCGCTCCATCATCCGGTCCACCCGCAGGAAGGTCTCCTCCAGGTCAAGAGCCTCATTGACCCCCTCGAAAACGTGATTGCCCGCGGTCGTCGGGCCCTGGCCCAGCGTGACCATTATACACCGGTCCGAGCCCAGGTAGCTGACCGAGCGGATCGCGAACCGGGTGTCGGTCGTGAGCACCACATCCCGGTCGAGCAGTAGTTCACTGCGGATGCGCCTGTTCTCGATCGCGAGTCTGCCCACGCGGCCGCTGGGCAGGCCCAGCACTTCCACCGGGTCACCGGTGCGCAGGCCGGTCACGTCGGCGAAGTAGACGACAACGGTCCGGCGCCGGCCGTGTTCGATGCGGCCCGAGAACCAGAACCAGGCGAAGACCACGAGCGCAATACCGGCCAGCACAAAGGCGACGACAAGACCGTCACGGACATTCCATCTCATAGTGTTCCTTTCTCGCTCCCGCAAGCTCGAACAGGCGCCGGTCCCGGAGCATGTAGATTCGATTCGCGACGCGTTCGGCCGCCTCGAGGTCGTGGGTGACGACCACGCCGGTCCGGCCCTCGACGTCGCGCAGGTCGGTGATGAGGTCCAGGATTCGGACCCGCATCAGCGGGTCCAGCCCGGTTGTCGGTTCATCGTAAAATACCCACTTCGGGTCCGCGGTCAGGGCCCGGCCGATGGCGACCAGTCGCACCATCCCGCCCGACAACTCGGACGGCATCATCCGCTCGCAGGTCTCCATCCCGGTCCGCGCCAGCACCGCCCGCACCCGCTCCCGGACCGCGGCTTCATCTCGAACCCCGTTCTCGCGCAAGGGCAGGGCGATGTTGTCGAAGACCGAGAGCGAGTCGAAGAGCGCCCCGCCCTGGAAGACATAGCCCAGCCGGGCAAGAATCGGCTGGTTGTCCGCGAACGCGCCGTGGCGCAGGGGCACGCCGTCATAGGTCACACGGCCGGCATCCGCAGGCAGGAGCCCGGCCATCACCCGCAGGAGCACCGACTTGCCGATGCCCGAAGGACCGAGAATCACCACCGTCTCGCCGTCGGGCACGACCAGGTCAACGTCCTCGAACACGGCCCGACCGGCGAAGAACTTGCTCAGACGCTCGACCGATATCATCGGGTGAAGAAGAGGAAAGCGGCTAGGAAGTTCGTGCCAAGGATCAGCGCCGAGGACAGGATGACCGCCTGGGTCGCCGCCCGGCCGACCTGCTCCGAACCGCCGACAACGTTGAGCCCGGCATAACAACCGCTCAGGCCGATCATCAGACCGAAGAGCAGCGCCTTGCCCAGTCCGCCGAGGAAATCACGGGCCTCGAAGAAACGCGTCAAGCCGTAACTGAAAGTATGGGCTGAAATGTCGAGGAAAGTTACCGAAATGGCGAGCGCGACCAGCACCGCGACCAGCTCCATTGTCACCACCAGCAGGGGCAGGGCGATGACCAGCGCGACAATCCGGGGCAGGCACAGGTAGCGGTAAGGGTTCACGCCCATCACCGTCAACGCGTCAACCTGGTTCGAGACCCGCATCGCACCGAGCTCGGCCGCGATCGAGGAGGCCGAGCGGCCGGCGATGACAAACGCGGTGAAGACCGGTGCGAGTTCGATGAGTACCAGCCGGCCGACGCCCATGCCGATGAAGTACTTGGGCACCATGCCCATCAACTGGTAGGAAGTCTGCAGGGCGGTCGTCATCCCGACGAACACGCCCGAGAGCAGGACCACCGGCAGGGCGGCCACGCCCTGGCGGTAGAGCTGTTCGGAAATCCGGGGCAGGGTACGGGTCAGGTCCCACGGCACGAGCACGCTCCGCCCGAGCAGGACCAGATACCGCAGGGGCGCCTGGAGAACCTTCACCGGGGAATGTTACCGCCGGGAACAGAAGGGTCAAGGGCCTGCCGGGGCGGGGCACTGCCCTTCGGCCCCGGCCGGTCGTTGACTTACCGGGCAGACCTGTTATCTTCAATGTGGCCGAGAAACCCAAAGGAGTCCTGCAATGAAACCTGACGTTCTCAAGCTCGCCGACCCGGAGATCTTCGATGTTGTCCGCAAGGAAACGAACCGTCAACACAATAACCTCGAGCTCATCGCTTCGGAGAACTTCTGTTCCGAGGCGGTGCTGGCCGCGCTCGGCTCGCCGCTCACGAACAAGTACGCCGAGGGCTATCCCAAGAAGCGCTACTATGGCGGTTGCCGCTTCGTGGACATCGGCGAGAACCTCGCCCGTGACCGCGCGAAGGAACTCTTCGGCTGTGACCACGCCAACGTCCAGCCCCACTCCGGCACCAGCGCCAACATCGCCGCGGTCCTGACCCTGGCCCGGGGCGCGGCCGAGGGTGAGCGCGACACCATTCTCGGCCTGAACCTGTCCCATGGCGGGCACCTCTCTCACGGCCACCCGCTCAACTTCGTCGGCCGCTACTTCAACGTCATCCAGTACCAGGTGGACGAGAAGACCGAGATGCTCGACTACGCCGAAATCCGGCGCCTCGCCCGCGAGCACAAGCCGCGCGTCATCATCTCGGGCGCGTCCGCCTACCCCCGGACCATAGACTTCACCGTCTTCCAGGAGATTGCCGATGAAGTCGGCGCGGCCCAACTGGCCGACATCGCCCACATTGCCGGGCCGATCGCGGCCGGCCTGCACCCCTCGCCGATTCCCCACGCCGATATCGTCACGACCACGACCCACAAGACCCTGCGCGGCCCGCGCGGCGCGCTCCTGATGTGCAAGGAGAAGCACGCCGAAGAGGTGGACCGGCTGGTCTTCCCGGGCATCCAGGGCGGGCCGCTCCAGCACTGCATCGCCGCCAAGGCGGTCGCCTTCCGCGAGGCTCTCGGCGACGAGTTCAAGGACTACCAGCGCCGAACCCTCGCCAATGCCCGAGTCCTGGCCGAAGCGCTGGCCGGGCTCGGCTACCGCATCGTCTCGGGCGGGACCGACAACCACCTCCTGCTCGTTGACCTCCGGCCGAAGAAGGTCACCGGCCGCGACGCCGAGCGCCGGCTCGGCA
>DSBX01000284.1 GCA_011049385.1 Caldifarciminota bacterium
CCATCTGCCGA
This sequence comes from Caldifarciminota bacterium, assembly GCA_011049385.1. Lineage (GTDB taxonomy): Bacteria > Hydrothermota > Tepidihabitantia > Tepidihabitantales > Tepidihabitantaceae > DSBX01. The sequence goes on from DSBX01000284.1 coordinate 12, forward strand.
CGCAGACCCGGAAACGCGGCCAGCCGGGCCAGGGCCTCGGTCAGCGCCGCGACGTCGCCGACCGGCACCACGAGCCCGGTCACCCCGGCCGCCACCGAGTCGCAGGCCCCGGTCGCATCGGTCGTGACCACCGGCAGTTCTGCCGCCGCCGCCTCGAGCGGCACGTTGGGAAAGCCCTCGCGCCGGCTGGGCAGACAGAGCACATCCATCGCGTGGTAGAAGCGGACCGGGTCCGCGACGCGGCCGGCAAGGATGATGCCCGGGTCCCGGGCCAGCTCGGCCCGGACCGATGCGGCCAGCGCGTCACCGGTCTCGAAACCGCCGACAAGCAGCAGTCGCAGGCCATCGAAACGCGGCCGCAACCGGCGGAAGGCCGAGAGGAGTTCGGCAATCCCCTTGTCGCGCACCAGCCGGCCGACGAAGCCGATGACGAGCCCGCCGGCCGGGACTCCCAACTCGCGCCGGAGCGCGCGGCCGGCCGCGGCCCTTTCCGGGATTCGGGCGAAACGCCGCGCATCCACCCCGTTGCAGGTTCCCGGCCCCGGGGTCACGATCCGGTCCGAAGGCGCGATACTCTCGGCTTGAAGCCGGGCCGCTATGCTCGGGCTGATGGCGACAACGGTGTTCGCAAACCGGCAACTCGCGCGCTCGGCCAGCCGGACCACAGAACGGCGCCGGCCGTGGAGCGTCTCGTGACGCAAACCCCACACCGCCCGGATCCGGCGTCGCACTCGGCACAGCCGGGCCGCGGTCATCAGCACCAGCCCGGCCTTCGTGGTGGCGGCAAAGACGACATCCGGCCGCAGTCTCCGCACCAGGCGCACCGCGGCCAGCAGCGCCGGCAGGTCCCGGCCCCAAGACGGTTCGCGCACCAGCGGCAACGGGTGAACCGGCACGCCCTCGCGCGCCGCAACCGCGGCCAGTTCCGGTCCGGGCGCGCAGGCGAGATGCACGTCGTGCCCGCGGACGCGCAGCCAGCCAAGCTGGCCGCGCAACAGGTTGTACGCGCTCCCGGCAACGGTAACGGCATAGAGTATGCGCATCATCCCTCCCTGCACATTCTGCAGTCTGCAATCTGCCCTCTGCAACTCGCCCTCTCCGTCTCTGTGTCTCTGTTGCTCAACCTCGACACTCCAGCTTCTACCTCGGTCCGTTTCGGTGTCAGTTGGCGGGCCAGTCCGTTCACCGCCGCATCCACGTCGCCGAAACCCGCCAGCGCCTGCTGGGAGTGCCGGTACCATCCGGCCCAGTCCCGACCCCGCCGGCTGAGCAGGATGGCAAGTTGCCGCGTGGTCGCCTCGTCCGGTTCGGCCGCGGCCCCCGGCTCGAACAGAACGCCGCACCCGGCCTTGCGCACCCGGCCGGCCGGGCCCTCGAGTCCCGGGCTGGTGACCACGACCAGTCCGGCCCGGATGTACTCCGCGAACTTGTTCGGAAAGGCAACGCGGTTGGTGACATTTCTCTCCCGAAGCAACAGCCCGATGTCGCCGGCCGGAAGCAACCCGGCCACCTCGGCCGGAGCGGCCGCGATGACCCGGGCCAGGCCGGGCCGCCCGCGGGCCTGCATCCGGCGCAGGATCGACAGCGCCTGCTCCCGCTCGCGGGTCACGACCAGGAGCGCCGCCCTCGCGTCACGCCCGAGCCAGGCCTGCCACAGCGCGACGCCCTCGCGGAAGCACTGCCAGTCCGAGAGCCCGCCACAGTAGACGAAAGTCGTGCGCCCGTTCAACCCCAGGCGACGGCGGGTGCGGTCACGCAACTCTGCGGCCGCAGGCGCGGGCAGAGCCGGGCCGGAAACCCCGCAGGGAACGCGTAGCGTCCGCAAAGGACCGTGGCTGGCGCGCAGGTGCCTGGCCAGTTCGTCGGTAACGACCAGCGCCGCATCACAGCGCCGGAGCGCGAAACCCTCAACCGCGCGGGCCAGCCGGTACGCCGGGCGGACGAGCTTCGCCCGCGCCAGCCGGGCAGGCGGGTATTCCAGCCACTCCTCGCGCGCGCCGTGCACGTCGGCAATGAGCGGCAGGCCGGCAAACCAGCGGCGCAGGAACGGCACGAGCACGAGACCGCCGATACCGGACACGATCACACCGCGCCAGCCCTTCTCCCGCGACCGCTGCCGGGCCCTAAACGCCAGCCGGGCCAGCGCCGCCGGCCAGGTCCAAGTTCGCGACGCCACGACTTCTTCAAGCCGAAGCCGGTCATCCCGCACCGGGGACGCGGCGCGTCGGCGCGCGACGACCAGGCATTCGGTCGCAATCCCGTGCCGGCGTTCGAGCGCCTCGGCCCGGACCGCAACCAGTCTGCGCTCGCCACCCGGGTCCGCGAGATTGCGCGAGCCGACCAGGAGCACCCGTCCGCCTGCCTCGCTTCGGCCGGCGGTTGCTTCTTCCTGCGTCCTGCACCTTGCGGTCCACATTCTGCAATCTGCAATCCTGCCCCGCCTTCCCTCCAGCCAGCCCAGCATCGCGGCACCGTCCACCGCCAGTTTCTGGGCGAAGATGATGGCAGGCGCGCGCCAGTCGCGCAGTCCACGCCAGTCGCGCAGTCTCGACCAGAGCATCCCGTAGGCCAGCACCAGCAAGGCCCACGGCACCAGCACCCGGGCATCAACCGCCAGCCCGGCCGCGAGCAACGCCGCGCCGGCAAGCCAGCGGGCGTAGAGCCGGAAGTAGATCCCCTGCCTGATCCCGGCCCGGGCGTCACCGCGGGCGTAGTTGCGGAACTGGCGCGCCAGCGCCCGAAGACTGCCGCGCGGCCGCCACGCCACCGTCGCCTCGGGCGTGTGGCGCACCCGGCAACCCGCCTGCCGGAGCGCGATGTCGAACACCGTATCCTCGGCGAAGTCCAACGCCTCCGGGTATCCGCCCACCCGGGCCCAGGCCCGCCGCCGGAAGGCGACCGACCGGGCCGAGGGCAGGAAACGGTCGGCCCGGATGGCCCGGGTCGGACAGCTCACCGCCGCCGCACAGCGCTCGAACAGGTTCAGCCCGACCGGTCGGTAGCCGCCGGCCGCGACGTCAAGTCCCAGGTCGGCCTCGAGCGGAGCCGCAATGCTCACCAGCCAGTCCGGCGCGAGTTCACAGCCGGCATCGGTGCAGGCGATGATGTCGTGCCGGGCGATTCTAATCGCGGCATTGCGCCCGCGGGCAATGTTGCCCCTCACCTTTTGCACCGTCACCGGCCGGGGGAACCCGGCCGCCCACTCTTTCAGCATTTCCCGGGTGCCGTCGGTCGAACCTCCGTCGGTCACGACGACCTCGTCGGGCAGTCGCCGCTGGGCTGTAATCGTGGCCAGGAAGCCCCTGATTGTCGCCGCCTCGTTCTTGACCGTGAACACCAGGCTCACGCCTGTTCCCTTTCCATCCGAAGACCCCGGTCCGGCCTTCTCCGCCGTGCGCAAGCCGCGCTTTCCAATCTCCCTGTTCATGCCGAAACCAACTTCCTTCCCCGCGCCCGACCGGCCGTCGAAGCCGCCGCCAGGCGCGCGTAGTCATCAAGCACCAGTCGCAACCTCGCCTCCGGGCCGAACCGGCGCCGCGCCTCGTCGCGGGCCGCGGCCGCCATCGCCCGGGTTTCCGCCGTCCGCGCGAACGCGTCGCCAATCGCCCGCGCCAGCGCCACCGCATCCTCTCGCCGCACCAGCCGCCCGGTCACCGCATCGCGGAGCAACTCCTCCGGCCCGCCGCACCGGGTGGCGATGACCGGCGTGCCGGACGCCATCGCCTCGACGACCGTCATCCCGAAGCTCTCCTGCCGCGACGGCACGACCAGCACGTCCGCGGCCCGCATCAACAGCGGGACGTCGTCACGCGGGCCGAGCAGTCGCACGCGGCCGGCCAGCGGTTCCCGGCCGGCGCGGGCCGCGATTGTCTGCCGGAACCGCCGGGCGGTCGGTCCGGCCGGTTCCAGCAGGCCGCCTGCCAGCAACACCAGCGGCCGGAATCCCCCGTCCGCCAGCCGGGCGAGCGCGTCAAGCAGGATATCGTGGCCCTTGACCGGCTCGAACCGCGCAACGTTCAGCACCACCCGCTCGTCGGGGTCCAGCCCCAGCCTCCGCCGCGCCTCGACTCGGCCCGGGTCGGCCGCGAAGAAGTCCGGGGCAACGCCCAGCGGGATCAACCGCACCCGCTCCGCGCCCGCCACCGGCGCCAGCCCGGCCGCGACCGGCGCGGACACCGCCTGGAAGCTCTGCGCGAGCCGGGGCAGGAACCGGCGCACGATGCGCCGCCCAAGCGGCCAGTAGCCGTGGCAGGTCGCCACGCAGGGGCGGCGTGCCAGCCGGGCCGCCGGCCCCAGGTAACAGAGCGCGGGAAACGACTCGGCATGCGCGACCGCGACCCGGTGCCGGCGCATCGCCACGGCCAGGCGAAGGACCGCGGTCGGGCTCGCCTTCGGCACCGCCCGCCCGCAGGCGCGCCGCACCAGTTCGAGGTCTGCGGCCAGCGTCCGCACCCCGGCCGCGACCGCCCGGTGCATCAGCTCGCCCGGCGGGCAGGCCAGGAAGGGGATTCCGCCCCCTGTAGCGAGAGCGGCCATCAGGTTCAGCAGGCTCGTCTCCCCGCCGCCGACGCCGCGGTAGTGGGTCGCGAACAGGACCCTCACGCCGCCCCCGCTTCCGCGCCCGGAACGGTGCCGTTGACGCCGCCACGAGTCTTGCGCACTCCCTCGGCCGCGCCAACAAGCCCGAGGGTGACAATCAGTGCCGGGGCGGTGAACCAGGTCCCTTCGACCCGGGCGGTGTTGAGGTAGGTGACGAGATGCGTTCCCGCGGTCGAGGCCACGACCAGGTAGCCGGTGACCCCGGCCGCGACCGCGTAGCCGAACGCGCCCGCCCGGTCCTTGAGCCGCGCACCGCGCATCCCCTGCGCCACCGACCGGAACAGCGGCAGGCCGAATGCCACCGCGCCGAGCAGGCCGATTTCCGGAATCAGCGTCAGGAGCAGGCTGTGCGCGAACCACAGCGGCGTGCCCCACGACGCGGCCGCCTCCGGGAAGGCGGCGTACACCGCCGGGTACTGCCCCGGGCCGACCCCGAACAGCAGATAACGCGGCGCGCTGGCCAGCGCCAGCAGGTAGTTGTTCGCCCGGCCGCTGATGTTGTGCGCCGAGTTGGTGCCCTCGATTCGGAACCGCAAGAGTTCGGCGGCAACCTCGCTCCCGCCCGCGGCCACGAACAGCGCCGCCGCACCCACCGCCACCAGCACCCAGCCCGGCCGAATGCGCCGAAAAAGCAGCGGCAGGCTCAGCAGGACCGCGGCCGCGGCCGCCAGCCACGAACCGCGGCTGAAACTGAGCAGGACCGAGACCAGCGCCAGCACCATCACCAGTCCCGCCACGATGCCCCGGCTCCGGCGCCCCTCACCGTGGAGGGCGTGCCAGGCCGCCAGCGGCACGACCGGCAACAGCACCGCCATCCCGGCCGACGGCACGGTGAAGATGCGGACGCTGGCGGACATGTCGCTCACCCCGCCGAACGCGGCCAGGTTGCCGCTGGCGGCCAGCGCCTGCTCGTTGAAGTTCGCGAGCGCGTAGACCCCGGTCTGGATCACGAGACCGAACAGGCCGAATGCCAGCCAGCGGATGTCAACCGGATGTCTCACCGCCCGGCGCGCCACCAGCCAGACCGCGACCGGCGCGACGCCGCCGGTAACCGCTATCCGCATCCCCAGGCCCGGCGCGTCCGATACCAGCGCCGATACCAGCGCCGCGGCCAGGAACACCGCGAAGGCCCACAGTGGGACCTTGTCATCGTCGCCCTCTCTTCCCTTCCC
>DSBX01000225.1 GCA_011049385.1 Caldifarciminota bacterium
GTAGGAAGCTGTCCGATTGATGGCGGTCACCTGGGCGTGGCGGTTGCAGGCGGGTATGCGTACCTGCCCGGCCAGGTATACACTCCGGACTCCGCGACCGGCTACGTCAATGTGATTGACGTTTCCGACCCCGAGGACCCGGTCCTGGTAGCATCCGACACCGTCGGTCAAGTGTGCTATGGGGTGGCCGTGTCCGATGGCTTCCTCTACGTGGCCGCCGGCAGTTCCGGTCTGGTTGTCTATGACATCAGTGACCCCAGGAATCCGGTCAGGGTCGGCCACTATCAGAAGACCGGTCACCGCCCCTTCACCGCTATGCAGCTGGCGGTTGTCGGAAACGTCGCCTTCGTGGCCGACTACTTCCGGGGCCTGCGCGTCATCGAGTTCCTCGGTGCCGGGGTTGAGGAGCCGCCGAACGAGCGGCCCTCCTTCGCCGGCCACGGCCCGACGGTCGTGCGTGGGGTGTTGATGCTGTCGGGGCTTGGGACACGATCCGAATTGTCGGACAATTCGGTCATGTCCCGCGCCGCGCTCCTCAACGCCTCCGGCCGCAAGGTGATGGAGCTTCAGCCGGGTGACAATGATGTCCGGCATCTGAGCCCGGGCGTGTACTTCATCCGGGCAGAGGGGTCCAGGATTCAAGGGGTCGAGGGGTCAAGTGCGAAGGTCGTGATTCAGCGGTAGCGCGGCGCGTCTCTCCCCGCTATTCGAGAAGCGGTACCCTGGCACCGAACTCGCGGTCCGGTGTTCGAAGCCTCAGGAAGTAGACCCCGGGCACAAGCCCTCTGGGCCGCCAGTAGTAGCGGCCGTCACCGGCCCGGGCCTCGAAGGCAAGCCGTTCAGCACCAGCTCCTGGCCGAAGGCCGCGAACGTGAACACGGACAGGATGAGTATTGGCATTCCCATCGCGCCTCCCTTTGCGGGCGTTTGGCGGGCATTCTGCGACAGCATCAATGTAGCCTTCGAGATGAACGAGTCAAGACCGGGAAGCCGGGGGTGCGGGAACTGTCAATGCGGGCCGCCGGCCCGCGCCGAGCGACGTGCGTCGTGACGGTACATCGGCCAGGGGGCATCGGTCGCGAGGCGGCACCCGGTGCGCAGGGCATGGAGCCGCCCGTCCGTGCCCGCAAGGTACACCGTGCTGTCCGAACCGACCACCGGCCCGGTCTGGATGTCGTTGCCCGCGTCGTAGTCCCACATCAGGTCACCCCATCCGTTCAGCACGCAGAAGCTCCCCCCGTCCGCTCCAAAGAGGATTTCGCCGTTGTCTCCCAGCGCCGGTGACGATTTGATCCGGCCGTCACTCTTGAAGCGCCAGCGCACACGGCCCGACGAGTCCAGCGCGTAGAACCAGCGGTCATCCGATCCGACGTAGACCGTACCGTCGGCGCCGATGGCGGGAGAGCAGTTGATGTCGCCGCCGGCCTTGTAACGCCAGCGGAAGCCGCCGTCGGGCGCGACCGCGTAGAACGCGCCGTCGTCACAGCCGAAGTGAACCGTGCCGCCGGCGCCGATGGCGGGCGACCCGCGGATGCGGCCGGTGGCCGGATAGCTCCAGAGCAGAGAGCAGGCGGGGGTCAGGGCATAAAGCAGTCGGTCATCGGAGCCGGCGTAGACGGTTCCGTCGGCCCCGAAGGCGGGACCGCACCGGACCCTGCCGCCGGTCCGGTACGAGCGCCACTCGCCGGCGTCGGGCGCGCGGACGTGGATTCGGCCGCTCTCGTCGCCGATGGCGACCGCGCCACCGGGCCCGAGCGCCGGCGCAGGGCCGGGCTTGTCCGCGAGGCCGTGCCTCCACCTCAGCAGACCGTCGGGACCGACGCAGTAGAGCGTCTCGTCATCGGAGCCGAACACGACCGCGCCGTCCGGCGCGACAGCGGGCGTCGTGCGAACTCTGCCGCTCGTGACGAACTGCCAGACCGGCCCGCCTGCTGTGGTGACGGCGTAGAGCCGGAAGTCGTCACAGCCGACGTAGAGCAGGCCGCGTTCCTCATCGAGCGCGGGCGATGAGTGAACCTCGGCACCGAGCACGTACTGCCAGATGAGCGAGCCGAGCGCGCTGTCAACCAGCACGCGCCTCGGTTCGGACCACGCCGAAGGGATACCGACCCGGTCGGTGATGGCCTTCACCCGCACCTCATAGGTCCCGGGCGTGCGCCAAGTGTGACGGTGGATGACGGTGTCGCCGGACGGATAGCTGACGGCCGCCGTGTCCAGCTTGCCCCGGCCCCAGTCGAAGACGTAGCGCAGGCGGCGTTCGTGGCCGCTCGTGTCCCGCGAGACCGCCCGGAAGGCATACTCGCGGTCGAGCTGGACGTAGCCCGGCCCGATCGGCGGCTCGGGCCGAACCGGGGCAACGCCGATGCTGACGCCCCGGCCCAGCGACCAGTTCGACAGCGCACCGCGGATGTCCCGGGCCTGGGCGGTGACGATTCGGTAACCGTCGTCATGCCAGACGTAGGAGAGGCTCTCAAGCTTGCCGGGCACGTCGAAACCGGTCCAGCCGGAAGTGTCGTCAGCCCCCCAGGCGACCCGGACGCCGACCGAGTCGCCGTCCGGGTCCAGCGCGCGGGCGCTGAACCAGAGCGTGTCGCCGACCGCGCCGTGCGACGGGCCGAAAACGGCGTCGTGCTGGATCTCCGGGGGGCGGTTGCAGGCGAGCAGGGCGAGAACGCAGAGGGTGGTCAACACCGTCCGGCCGTGCCGCGATTGAGCCTCGAGCATCGCCTGTAGGATAGGGCCGGGCGAAAGCGAGTCAAACGGGCCGACGCGTGACGCCGGACCGGTCGCGCCTTGACTCGACCGGCCGGGTGGTTACGATGAGCCGATGCTGGCGAACCTGGGCGCGGTGCTGAGAATCGCCGACTTCCGCCGCCTGGTCGGCGTCACGACCGTGTCCCAGCTCGGCGACCGGCTGACCCATATGCTGCTCATCACCCTGATTGCGGTCGCCCGGCCCGGCCGGCTGTTCGGTTACTCCGAGGGCGCGCTGGTCTTCGCCCTGCCGACCCTGCTCCTCTGCCCGGTGGTCGGGGTGCTGGTGGACCGCTGGAGCAAGCGGCGGACCCTCGCCTTCACCCACTTCATCCAGTCCGGGCTGTTGCTGGCGACGCCGCTCGCCATCCATCTCACCGGCAGTTTCCTGCCCTTCTGGGTCGCGCTCTTCCTGTTCTTCGGGCTCGACCTGTTCAACAACACCGCCGCCCCGGCGCTCCTGCCGCGGTTGGTCGGCGAGCGGCGGGTGCTGGCCGCGAACTCGGCCAGCCTGGCCCTGGCCCGGGTGGCGACGATTGCCGGGATGGTCGTCGGCGGCTTCCTGCTCAACTGGGTCGGCTGGAACGCCGGGCTGGTCATCAACGCCGGCACGCACCTCACCGCCGGCCTGCTGGCGCTGACGATCGTCGCCCGGGAACCGGTCGCGCCCGCGGCGGCCGGTTCGCTGGGCCGGGCGCTTTCGAGCGCGCTTCGGGGATTCGGCCGGGAACTGGCCGAGGTGCTGAGGCTGGTCGCCGTCAACCGGCTCATCGCCTTCGTGCTGGCCTCGATCATCGTCTCGACCTTCATCAGCGCGGTGTCGTACACGGTGCTGATCTTCCTCGTCCAGCAGGTGATGGGCCACGGCACCGCCGGCGTCGGCATCTTCGCCGGCGTGCTGGCGGTCGGGATGGTCGCCGGCGCGGTCGTCATCGGCCTGTTTCCGGACAACGTCAACCGGCCGCTCCTGGTCCTGCTGTCCGTGCTCGCCTTCGGCCTGCTCTTCACGGTCGGCTGGTTTCACCTTTCGGTGCCGTTCCTGGTTGCGGCCGCGCTCTTCTCCGGGGTAACCTTCTCCTGGCTCGGGGTCGTCCAGACGACGATGCTCCAGGAGCAGGCCGCGCCGGGAATCCGGGCCCGCATCTTCGCGGTCCGCGAGTTCGTCAACAACGCGACCTTCATCGCCTCGGCCCTGCTGGTCGGGCTCTACGGCGACTTCACCTCGTACCGCCACGCGCTGGCCGGCATTGGCCTTGCCCTCATCGTGCTGGCCGCGCTCGGCTTCATCTTCACGCGCGGGATGCGCGGTGTTGACGCCGGGCCGGTGTCGGATTAGCATCTTTCATTGAGTGCAATCCAGACCGGACAACAGCGAGGTGTCAGATGACAGCAATGCGTCCTTACCGCGTCGCCCCGGGCCGGGCGGTCCTGTTCCTGGCCGCGGTGATGCTCCTGCTCCTGCCCGCGGCCGCCTCGGCGGCCCTGCGGGTCGGCGATACCGCGCCGAACTTCAGCCTGCCGGACACGGCCGGGCAGTACCACAGCCTCTCCGACCACGCCGGCAAGGTGGTCCTGCTCAACTTCTGGGTCTCGACCTGACCAAGTTGTCGCGCGGAGTTGCCGCGCCTACAGGTCATGTACGACGACTACCGTGACAACGGCTTCATCCCGCTGGCCATCAACATCAATGAAGCGTTGGGCATCGTCCTGCAGTACGCCCGGCTCTACACCTACCCGTTCCTGCGCGACAACGGCAGTGTCTGGAGCGTGTACCGCCAGAGCGGCGCGGTGCCGCTCAACTACGTCGTCGGCCCGGACGGGATAATCCGCTACGTCGCCGAAGGTTTCAACGAAGCGCAGATTCACGCCGTCATCCGCCAGTACCTACCCGACCCGATAGACCACGACGTCGGCGTGACCCGGATTCTCCGCCCGACCAGCGCCGAAGATTCCGGCACGACGGTCGTGCCCGCCTGCTCGGTCTACAACTACGGCGAGCACACCGAGACCTACCAGGTACGGATGCGAATCGGCACCCACTACGACCAGGTCGCGACGGTGACCGGTCACGCGCCGGGCGAACTGCGCTACGTCGAGTTCCCGACCTGGACCGTGCTCGAACGCGGCCAGCACGCGGTCCGGTGCACGACCGAACTGCCCGGCGACGACATCCCATCAAACAGCCACCGTGACATCATCTGCCAGGGCAACGTCTACGACATCGCGGTGCTCAGGATGTTCGCGCCCGCGGACACGGTGGACTCGGCGCAGACGGTCGTCCCATCGGTCGAAGTCCACAACCTCGGCACCGTGCCGGACATCATCAAGGTCCGGTTCGAGATGTCGGACGGCTACTGGGACACGACCTCGGTCATCCTGCACCCGGACCGGCTGGACACGCTCCAACTCGGCCCGTGGACCCCGCAGACGCTCGGTGTCTTCCAGGCCCGGTGCAGTGTCTGGGGTCGCTGGGAGATGGTCTGGGAGAACAACGTCATCGAACGGACTGTCCGGGTCGTGCGCACCGGTGTGGCCGAAGAAGCGCCTGGACTCCTGCCCGGCCCTGACCGCGTACCGATGCTCGTGCGCGGCATCCTCAATATGCCGGCGGACGACGCCGCCGCCTCCCTGCACGATGCCTCCGGCCGAAAGGTGATGGCGCTGGTGCCGGGCGAGAACGATGTCCGACATCTCGCGCCCGGGGTGTACTTCGTGCGGACGAAAGGGTTCGAGGGGTCAAACGGTCAAGAGGCCAAGGGGTCGAGGGTAACGAAGGTCGTGCTCGAGCGGTAGCAACGCAGGGCCAGAGAACTACGGCGGGCGGCTCCTCCGCCCGCCGCTTTGTCCAATCCCGGGACAGTGGGTTTCCTCCGGCGTCCATCGGCGGTTGCTTCCTCGTCGGCGATTACTCGTTGACAGCCGACAGGAGGAATCTATAATCGCGCGTGCACCCGGATAGCGTCCGGACCGCCGTGTCACGGCGTTTCGGGCTTCAGGTTCTTTTCGATTTCGA
>DSBX01000257.1 GCA_011049385.1 Caldifarciminota bacterium
AGGCGATCGTCTACCACGACGGCCAGTACATTGACGACAACAAGTGCGTCGCCCTGCGCGAAGAGCCGCTCCTGCTCCTGCTCCACTGGGCCGACCTCTGGACGATGCGCGTCTTCGAAGACGAGTGGGAAGTCGGCGCCGAGGAGGAACGCTACGACCGGCGTTGACCGGGCCGCAGGCCGCTTGACTTAATCGGATATGGAGGAACCGCTTGCAGTTGAATGACGTGGAAATCTCGCGGGCGATAATCGAGCGCTTCACCCACCGCCTGCTCGACAACTTTGAGGTTGACGCCGCCATCGTCGGCGCCGGCCCGGCCGGCCTGACCGCGGCCTTCTCCCTCGCCGAAAAGGGCATCCGCACCGTGGTGTTCGAACGCTCGCTCCGCCCCGGCGGCGGGATGCCCGGCGGCGGGATGATGTTCTCGGAAATCGTCGTCCCGCAGGACGCCGGCCGCCTGCTCGAAAACTGCGGCGTGGACCTGCACGAACAGCGGCCCGGCTACTTCGTCGCCGACTCGCTCCAGGTTCTCGGCGCGCTCCTGCTCCGCACGACCCGGGCCGGGGTCAAGATCTTCAACCTCGTCTCGGCCGAAGACGTCCTGCTCATCGAGGACCGCATCCGCGGGTTGGTCCTCAACTGGAGCGCGGTCGAACTCGCCGGCCTCCACGTGGACCCGCTGACGATGACCGCCCGGGCGGTGGTGGACGCGACCGGCCACCCGGCCGAAGTCGTCAAGAACCTCGTGCGCAAGGCCCGGGTGAAGCTCAACACGCCCTCGGGCGCGTTCGAGGGCGAGCGGCCGATGTGGGCGGACCGGGCCGAGAAGCTGACGCTCGACAACACCGGCGAAGTCTATCCCGGGCTCTGGGTCGCCGGGATGTGCGCCAACGCGGTCCACGGCGGGCCGCGGATGGGGCCGATCTTCGGCGGGATGTTCCTGTCCGGCGTGCGCGTCGCCGAGCTTATCGCCGCCTCGTTGCGCCGGACGCCGGAACGGTGACCGACCCCCGCCGCGAGGCGCTCGACCGGCTCGGCCTCGCCCTCAGCCGCATCGAGGCCTGCCGCGAGTTCGCCGCGCTCGTGCCCGAGGTCCGCACCAACTTCGCCTTCGCCCTGCCCGGCGCCGCCGGCCCCGGCGACGTCGCCGCGATTGACGGCCGGCTCACCGTCGTCGGCGGCCTGCCCCGGGCCGCGGGCCCGCTCCGCTTCGGCGCTTCCGACCACCTCGCCCGCCGGGTCATCGAGCTCCGCCGTCACGACCCGGCCATCGCCTGCGCGCTCAACTTCCGCTGGCACGAGCGCATCCTCCGTTTCGTCGAAGCCTGGGCCGAAGGCCGCGGTCTTGAGCTCGGCACGCTCGACCGCGCCGAAGAGCCCGTATCGCTCATCGGCGAAGACCGGGCCTCGATGCCCTGGAAGGTAGACCGGCTCGTCGCCGCCTGCGGCGGCCGGGTACCGCCGGTGTTCTACGAAGGCCGGGGCTGGGGCAAGGAGCCGCTCTTCCTGCTCGTCGGCGCCGACCCACTCACCGTCGCCGACCGGGCGGTGGACATCGCCCGCCGGTACCACACCTGGTCGGGCTGAAGCGGTGGCCGACGCGCTGGCGGTCATCAACCCGGTCGCCGGCCGCGGGCCGGGCGCGAAGCTCCGCGCACAGGCCCGGGCCGAACTCGCCCGGCTCATCCCCGGCCTCGCCTTCATCGAGACCGACCGCCCGGGCCACGCCACCGAGCTTGCCCGGGGTGCCCGCGGTCGCCTGCTCGTCGCGGTCGGCGGCGACGGCACCGCCCGGGAAGTCGCGGCCGGTCTCGCCGGCCGCGCCGACGCGCCCGAGCTGGCGCTCATCCCGGTCGGCTCCGGCAACGACCTCGCCCGCAACCTCGGCATCCCGGCCGACATCCCGGCCGCGGTCCTGCTCGCGGCCCGGGGCCGAGCCCGGCCGATGGACGCGGTGCGTCTCGGTTCCGGCGACCGTGTCGCGGTCTTCGCCAACGCCGCCGGGTTCGGCTTCGACGCCCGGGTAATCCAGCAGGCCCGCCGGCTCCGCCGCCTGCGCGGGATGCCGCTCTACCTCACCGCGGTCCTGCTCGCGGTCCGCGACTTCGACTGCCCCCGGACCCGGCTCACCGTCGGCGGCGAGACCGTCGAACAGCGCATCCTGCTCATCGCCGCGGCCAACGGCCGCTGTTACGGCGGCGGGATGAAGGTCGCGCCCGAGGCCCGGCCCGACGACGGGCGGCTCGAAGTCTGCGTCATCGCCGCGGTCGGCCGGCTCCGCATCCTCCGTTGCCTGCCCGAGCTGGTCCGGGGCACGCACGGCGCGATGCCCGAGGTCCGCTTCCTGAGCGGCCCGGCGCTCGAACTCGAATTCGAGGATGACGTGCCGGTCCAGCTCGACGGCGACCTGCTCGACTGGCCAAGGGCCCGCCGCTTCCGGCTCGATATCATCCCCGGAGCGCTTCGCGTCCGCACTCCCGAAAACCGTTGACAGCCGGGCCGGCCGGGCCTATATTGATGTGAGATGAAACCGGAGTCGGTGCCGTTTCGCGAGTTTGCCCGGCACTACGACCGGTTCATGGGCCACTACGTTGACTACCGGAGCTGGGTGAACTACGTCGAGCGCATCTTCGAACGCTTCAAGGTCGTGCCCGAGACGGTGCTCGACGTCGCCTGCGGCACCGGCATCCCCTCCCTGCTCCTCGCCCGGCGCGGCTGTCGGGTCATCGGCGTGGACCGCTCCGAAGAAATGCTCGCGGTCCTGCGCGCCAAGGTCAACGGCCTGCCGGTGACCACGCTCCGGGCCGACATCACCGACTTTGCGCTCCCCGAGCCGGTGGACGCGGCCATCAGCCTCTACGACTCCATCAACTACCTGCTCGCCGAAGAGGACCTCGTCCGCTGTTTCACCTGCGTGCACCGCGCGCTCAATACCGGCGGGGTGTTCGTCTTCGATATGAACACCCTCTACTCGCTCTCGGTCTTCTGGGGCGACCGCGTCGCGCCGCGCAACGCCGGCGGCATCGAGAGCACCTGGGACAGCCGTTACGACCCGGCCACGCGGGTCTCGACCCTCCGCCTTCACTTCCGCGAGCCCACCCCGAACGGCGGCTTTGCCGAGTTCGACGAGGTGCACCGCGAGCGGGCCTATTCCCGCCACGAAGTGAAGCGCAGTCTCAAGGCGGCGGGTTTCAGCCGGGTCCGCTTCTACACCCACGGCGGCTTCCTGCCGGTCGGCCCGCTCACCATCCGGATGATGGTCGTCGCGCACTGACCGGGCCGCCGCGCTTCGGGCTTGCCTTCCCCCGCCCCGCCGCTATCATCTCGTCGGCTTCCTCGGGGCAGTTCGGAAGCCGGAGGTTTGAGATGTCACTTCTTGCTATTGTCAAGCGTGCGCTCGGCGCAAACGCGCCCGTCGCCGCCGGCCCGTGGCGGCCGACCGCCATCGGGCCCAGGTTCGACTGGCTCGGCCACGACCGCATCATCATCCGCACCGGCCCGCTCACCGGCGCCGAATTCCGGGTCGTGACCGAGATCGAGCCCGACCGGGCCGCGGTCCATCTCCACGACGGTGAAGACCGGGTCGGCCAGTGCCTGCTCGAACGCAGGCCGCCGGTCGTCGAGCTCTGGGATGTCGGGGTCCGGCCGAAGTTCCGGCGCGGCGGGCTCTGCGCGGTGATGACCTGGCTTGCCTTCCGGGCCCTGCTTGCCGCCCAGCGGCAGGCCGGCTTCCGCATCCGGATGATCACCTCGGTCCGCCCGGACGAAGAAACGCTGATTCAGAACATCGGCATCTGCATCGTCGCCAACCGGCTCGGGATGACCGGCGACTACGACCCCGACCGCCTGCTCGCGGGCAGGAACTTCGTCGCGGCCGACATCATCCCGGCGCGTGACGACTCCCCGGCCGGGCTCAAGCTCACCATCCGCGAATACCCGCTCCTGCTCATCGCGGTCGCGCTCGACCCGGACACCCGGCGGCCCGCCACCTCGTTCCGGCTATACCAGCAACTGGAGAAAGACCCGGCACTGGTCCGCGACTGGGCCCGGCGCGGCCTGCTCGTCGTCAGCAACGGCGACTACTCACTGCGCGCGGGCGGGGTGGAACGTTTCGTGAATGCGCTCGCGCTCGACGCCGACGAAGCGGCGGACTTCCGCCGGCGCATCCTGCCCCTTTCCTGAAAGACCTGGCTCAGCGGGCGATGACGAGCTTCGCCCGGCGGTTCGCTTCGGGCCCGGTCTCCCCGCGAATGCGCAGTTCGGCAAGGTAGACCCCGGCCGGCAGGCCGGGCAGGGTAAAGGCGTGCTCGCCCGCCGCGAGCCGCCCCCGGGCCGGTCGGGCCGCGACTCTCCCGGCCGCATCGAACACCACCAGCTCCACCTCGGCCGGCCGGGCCAGCGCGAAGCGCAGGCGTCCCGGTCCCCGGGTCGGGCAGACCGGCGCGCGCAGGGGCGCGGCGAGCAACCCCGGCAGGTCGGCCACGCCGACGCCGTTCTTGGTCGTCACCCGCATCGAATCCACGCTCGTGTTGCCGACGTGGTCCTCTGCCCGGACGACGACCCAGTAATTGCCGTCGCCGACCGCGGCGGTGTTCCAGTTGCCGGTCGTGTCACTGCGCCGGATCATCGAATCGCCGGTGGTGTTGGTGATGATGTAGAAATACTCGCGCCGGCTGTAATCCCCGCGCGAGCGGCAGGTATTGTCCCACTTGTAGACGACCGAGACATTGGACGCCTCCAGCCGGTTCGAAAACTCGAACGACAAAGTCCAGGGCCGGACGACCAGCCCGTCGTCGCGCCGGATCATGTGCTCGATGCAGAACGGCGCGAGCTTGTCCCAGGTGTCGTTGCCGGTCGTGTAGCCGGACTTATCGTAAATCCGGGCGATGATATCCACCGCGCCGACGAGGCTGTCGGGCGAAAGATACTGGTTATCCCGGTTATCCCGGCAGAACGCGAGGAGCTGGCCGGGCCGGGCATTGTCGAAGACCGGCGGATACAGATCCCCGCTCGGCTCCAACTGCAGGATCGGGTTCTCGATGAACCACCAGGTGTAGTTCGGGAACCGGTCCCAGTATGCGCCGGTATCCGAAATCCGGGCGAAGTGAATGTGCGCGAACCCCGGCGGGCTCCACGGCACGAGGTAACCGATGGTATCGCCCGGGAACACCTCGTCGCCGACACTGCTGTGGGGCCGGTCCTTGTCAATGTGAGCATAGAGCCAGCCCGGCGACCGGCCGGTCCAGCTCATCGGCGAATCCGAAATCGCCAGCCGCCAGTGCAGGTCCTGCTGAATCGTGCCCCAGCCCTTCACCCAGCCGTGCGCGACCGCGACCACCGTCGCACCCTGACGTCCGGGCGTGATGATATCAATGCCGTTGTGAAAGTACCCGTTCGCGGCGCTCGAACCGTAGTTCTGGTAATTCCCCCAGTTATTACCCAGCGGTTGGACCTCGGTATTGGGCATTATCGGCCAGATTGTCGCCGCGGCCGGCACCGCCCACGACAGCACGGCGATGAACTTCAGAAACGGGCTCGCTCTCACGATTGCCTCCAGGGCTGATTATGCGCGCTCACGACAAAGATTCTAGGCCGCCGCCCGGGCCGGTCAACCTCCAAGACCAGCCCGGCGCCGGGCTCGAATTTCGCCGGGGGCAATATTACCTTAAGGTAATACTGCCTCCCGGCGGCCAAACGCCATAACCGTATCGGCAAACGCCGCTTAAGTCACATCCGAATTTCCCCCCTC
>DSBX01000070.1 GCA_011049385.1 Caldifarciminota bacterium
TCTGTTGCCTGTCCTGGACCTTGACGAGGTGCTGGCCACGCGGGTATCATTCCTCACGTGCAAGCGCCGACCAGGGGGTCACGATGTGCCGTGGCAGACCCGCAATACTGCGCATCAAGCTTGACATCCTGTGCCCTCGCGTAGAATCTCGGAAGACGTGAATCGATACTACCTGCAGGTCTACGGTTGCCAGATGAACCAGTACGATGCCGGGTTGGTTCGGGCGTTGCTTGATGACGCCGGCTATATCGAGACGGAGGTCGAGGACGAGGCTGACTGCTGTCTCGTGCTGACCTGCGCGGTGCGAAGCCATGCCGAGAACCGGGCTCTGGGCCGACTGGGAAGCCTCCGGGCCGGCGCACGACGGAAGCCGGGCCGGGTCGTCGCCATGCTCGGCTGCCTGTCCGAGCCGGTTCGCGCGACGCTGGTCGAAGCACACACCGCGGACGTCATTCTCGGGCCCGACGAGTACCGACAGCTACCGGCCGCACTGGCCGCGGCACGCGGGGCATCCCAAGAATCGGTAGCGACGGGTTCTCGAAACGATCGCGAATCCTACACAGGGATTCGTGCGCGATTCACCGGCGGCGTACGTGGCTCGGTCACGGTGATGCGCGGGTGTGATAACTGGTGCAGCTATTGCATCGTCCCGCTGACCCGCGGGCGTGAGCGTTCCCGGCCACCGGCTGACATCATCGATGAAGCCCGAGCGCTCACGGACAACGGTGTGCTCGACCTCACCTTGCTGGGCCAGAACGTACTTGCTTACCGTTACGAAGGGACCGACTTCGCCGGCCTGCTCGAAGGAGTTGCCGGCATTCCCGGTCTCAAGCGCCTGCGATTCCTGACGTCGCATCCCAAGGACCTTGATGAACGCATCATCCGGACAATGGCCGATATCCCGCTCGTCTGCCCGGATTTGCACCTGCCGTTCCAATCCGGCTCAGACCGTGTTCTCGAACTGATGAACCGACGCTACACCCGGGCCGAGTACCTGGCCCGGGTCGAAACCGCACGGTCCCTGGTCCCGGACCTCGGATTGACCACCGACGTGCTGGTCGGATTCCCGGGCGAAAACGATGAGGACTTCCTCGCGACTCTCGACCTTGTCCGTCAACTCCGATTCGACGCCGCTTACATGTTCCGCTACTCGGTCCGACCTGGAACCGCGGCCGAAAAACTTGGCCCGAAAGTATCCGAAGCCGAAGCCGGAACCCGGCTCTCCCGGCTGATCGAGCTGCAGAATCGGATAACCCGGGAGAGAAACCTGGAACTGATCGGCCGGGAATTCGAATTGCTCATTGAAGCCCCGGCCCCACGCGGGCAGGCCATGCTCGGCAGGACCCGGAACAACCACACTGTAGTTGTGGATGAGGAGACTCCGGTCGGCACCTTCGCCAACGTACGCGTCACCTCTCTTCGCGGCTGGACCCCGGTCGGACAAGTGCTTTGCGAGACACGTGGTGCCCCGGGCGAGAGCCGTAGCCCGTGCTCCTGCCAACCGGGACCCGCCTTGGGTGTGAACGACGTATCCTGCGATCCCGCTAACAGACAGGGTTCTTGCTCCTGCGAGTCCTGCTCTTGTCCGTCTGCAATCGGCAGTTTCAAGATGGAGGAATGATGGTTGTTTTCAGAATCGTCCTTGTGCTGGTTGTCTTCACGCTACTGCTGGTGCTGGGGCTGACCAACGCCCGCGTCGAAACCGACGTCAACGTCTTCGGTACAGCATTCGACGACATCCCGGTCGCCTACGTGATGCTCTACGGCTTCGCGTTCGGCGCAATGTGCGTCGGCGTGTTCTCGCTGGTATCGGAGGTTCAATTGCGCGCCCGCATCCGGCGCCAACGTCGGGAGATCGAGGCCCTGACCGAAGAACTCCACGCCTTTCGTACCGCCCCCCTTGACGATCAGCCAGGAGGTGAGCTGTGACGATTCCGATTGTCATCATCCTCGCGCTGGCGGTCGTCGCGCTCTATCCACTCGTCCGGGAGTTTCTCCAGCGCCGCCGTACAACCGTACCCGCCTACGTCGAAGGGCTGAGAATGGTCGCCGACGGTCTTGACCGGGAAGCAATCCCGCACCTGAAAGACGCGGTCAAGTCCGACCCCGACAACATTGACGCCTGGGTGCGGCTCGGCGACGCCTACATTCGGATCGGCGAAGTTGACCGCGGCGTCAAGGTCCACGAGAACCTCGGGCTCCGGCGCAACCTCCGCCCCGATGATGAACGACGCGTGCTCGTCGCGCTCGCCCGCGACTACGAACGCACCGACCGCAAGCTCAAAGCCATCGCCACCCTCGAAGAACTGGCCCGGGGACGGAACCGGGACGCGGCCGAGCAACTGCTTCGACTCTATCTCGCAACCGGTTCTCACGACAAGTGCCGGACACTGATTGACGAACTCAAGCGCGGCGAGCGCGACCAGCACTGGCTGGCCGGTCTGGTCGCCGAATACGCCAAGGGCATCGTCGAACGGGACCCGGAAGCGGCCCGGGCGGCATTCCAGGAATGCCTGCGGCTCGACCCCGGCACCGTAAAGGGCCGAGTCTACTTTGGCGACTTCCTGATCGAGCGCGGCGAACCGGACGAGGCGCTCCAACGCTGGCAAGAAGTCCTCGAGACCGCACCCCGGAGCAACGCGCTTGTCCGGTCGCGCCTGGAACGGGCGTTGTACGAACTCGGCCGATACGATGAGGTCATCTACTCCTACGAACGACTGCTGCGCAAGGTGCCCGACGACATCGGGCTCGCTGTCGCACTCGCGCTCATCCACCGCAAGAAGGGCAACTATGAAGAAGCGGTCGAGCTGCTGGCGCGCACCTGCAACGAGAAGCGGAACGAGCTGTGCAACGCAACGATGGCTGCGCTCGAACTCGACCGCGGCCGAACCGAGGCCGCGGCGCGCGTCATCGACGAACTCGTCGACCAGCTTCAGCCCGGCGGGACCACTGAGGCGTGACGGCGGAATCTCCCCGCACGCCGGGCAGATCAATCCGTGGCTAGCAGCACGCCTTTACTGGAACAGTACCGGCGCATCAAGCAGCAGCACGAAGGCGCACTGCTGCTATTCCGGGTTGGTGACTTCTACGAGATGTTCTACAAAGACGCCGAGGTCGGCGCCAAGGCCCTTAACCTCACGCTCACCTCGCGACCACACGGGCACGGAAACCGCGTACCCCTTGCCGGTGTGCCCGCCAAGTCGCTTGACACTTATGTCGCCCGTCTCGTTGCCCGCGGATTCAGGGTGGCGATCTGCGAGCAACTCGAGCCGCCTTCAGCCCGCAAACCTGTGGTCCGCCGCAAAGTCGTTGAGGTCATCACCCCCGGCACATTGATCCGACCCGGCCTGCTCGAAGAGAAACGCAGCAACTACCTGATGGCGCTATCGCCGGCCGGCGACACCTGCGGCATGGCTTTCGCTGATGTCTCGACGGGCGAGTTCCTGCTTGCCGAAGTGCCGTTATCATCGCTCGGCGAAGAAGTCCAGAAGATCGAACCGCGTGAGCTTCTCATCCCGGAGACCTGGCCCGAAGACCGGCGACTGCCCGATGGCATTGAGGTGACCCGGATCGAGGACTACTACTTCACCGAGGACTTCGCCTTCGACCGGCTCACCTCGCACTTCGGCGTCGCCGGTCTCGAAGGCTTCGGCGTCGGCGAGCTCACCCAGGCGATTTGCGCCGCAGCCGCAGTGCTTGAGTACCTTGAAAGAACCCAGCAGAGCGCCCTGCCCCACATCACTCGTCTGGCACCCTATCGCACCACCGAGCACCTGCTCATCGACCGAATCTCACGCCGTAACCTGGAATTGGTGGAACGGATTCATCCCGACCGCGACGCCGGTGAAGGCACGTTGCTGGCCGTGCTTGACCACACCGTCACCCCGGCCGGCGGGCGCATGGTACGACGGTGGCTGATGGCGCCGCTTGTCTCACCCGCAGCAATCAACCTGCGTCTCGATGCGGTCGAGGAACTGGCCGAACCCGGAGCCGCACTCGGCCCGCTCCGCGATCTCCTCTCGACGATCGGCGACATCGAACGCGTAGCATCACGTATCGCACTCGAACGTGCGAACGCCCGCGACCTCGTCGGGCTGGGGAGCTGGCTGAGCAAGATTCCTGCGGTTCGCGCCGCTCTGGCCGGATGGCACGGCAAAGACGCGCCCGCACTCAAATCGGAACGGCTGACCGCCATTCGTGACGGCATCGAAGACTTCTCCCCCCTTGTCGGAGACATCGGGCGGATCCTCGTCGAATCGCCGCCGCTGGCACTTAACGAAGGCGGACTGATTGCTCCGGGCGTCAATGCCGAACTCGACGAACTCCGCGACATCTCGCACAACGCCAAGGGTTTCATCGCCGAACTGCAGGAACGCGAGCGGAAGAACACCGGCATCCCCAACCTCCGGGTGGGCTACAACAGCGTCTTCGGCTACTACCTCGAAGTCACGAAATCCTGGCTCGGCCAGGTGCCGTCCGACTGGCTGCGCAAGCAGACGCTGGCCTCGGGCGAGCGCTACATCACGCCGGAACTGAAGGAGTACGAGACCAAGGTCATCCACGCCGAGGAACGCATCAAGACGCTCGAGTTCGATCTCTTTGCTGCCCTGCGCCGGCGCGTTGGGCAGGAAACCGAACGACTCATCCGCCTCGCGCTCCTGCTGGCCGAACTCGACGTACTGGCCGGGTTCGCTGAAGCCGCCCGGGAGCGCCGCTACATCCGCCCGGTCGTGGACGAATCCGGTCTCCTCGAGATAATCCGAGGACGGCACCCGGTGGTTGAGACTATGCTTGAGCGCCCGTTCATGCCCAACGACACGCGGCTTGACAACGATACCGAGCAGATCGCCATCATCACCGGTCCGAACATGGCCGGGAAGTCCACCTACCTGCGCCAGGTTGCGCTCATTGCGATCATGGCCCAGGCCGGCTCCTTCGTACCCGCGGCCCGCGCCCGGGTCGGGGTGGTCGACAAGGTCTTCACTCGTATCGGCGCCTCCGACGACCTTGCCCGAGGCGTCTCGACCTTCCTCGCAGAAATGACCGAGACCGCCAACATCCTCAATAACGCCACGTCACGTAGCCTGGTGATCCTCGACGAAGTCGGCCGGGGCACCGCCACCAACGACGGCCTGGCCATCGCCTGGGCCGCGGTGGAGCACCTCCACGGACCCGAAAACAGAAGACCCCGCTCGCTCTTCGCCACCCACTACCACGAACTGACCGATATCACCGTCCTTCTCCCCCGCGCCCGCAACTATAACTTTGCGGTCCGAGAGCGAACCAACGGGGTGACCTTCCTGCGCAAGCTCAACCCCGGACCGGCCGGCAAGAGCTACGGCATCGCAGTCGCCCGTCTTGCCGGGCTGCCGGCCGAGGTCATTTCACGTGCCCGCGAACTGCTCGAGCGTTTCGAAGCCGGGGAGCAACGGGCGGTACTCGGGCTCCTGCCCGGCTCCGAAGCGGGCCGGGAGCCCGGGGAGTTCACCCGGGTTGCCGAGAGTCCGGCTGAACCTCACCCGGTAGTCAGCCATCTGCTGGAATCCGATCCTGACCACCTCTCGCCCCTCGAGGCGCTGACCTTGCTTGCCGAGTTGCGTCGGCTTGCCGGCGACAATAGGGCCTCTCCGTCTTCCCAATCCCGATATTGACTGGCGGTGCTGGTCGGATCGGACGATTTGTGGTCCCAGGTAGCGAGCAGTGACGGTCTTCAAGGCTATGTGGTGCGACAGAGCCCTTCGGCA
>DSBX01000086.1 GCA_011049385.1 Caldifarciminota bacterium
GGGCAGTTGACGGCCGGAGGAGCGTTGCTACAATGGCCCATCACGGAAGCGCAAGACACAAAGGAGCAGAGATGAAGAAGAGAATCGCGTGCGCGCTGGCGGTGCTGGCGGTGGTCGTGTTCGTCGCGTCCTGTAGCGAGAAGGTCACCGACGAGGCCGCCATTCGGGCACTGGTGGAGCAGGATACCACCTACTTCAAGTCCGGGACCCAGGGCGACTCGGCGGCCGGCGGCGGCCTGCTCGACGACACGATGGTCGGGCTGTGGTGGCGCGGGCCCCAGACCCACGACCCCCAGGCGAGAATCGAAGTGGAAGTCGTCGGCGATTCGGCCTGGGTGAGCTGGCACCAGTCGAACTACGGCGAGTTGTTTCACTGGGTTGCGACCAGCGAATCAACCGCGGAGCGCTGGATAAAGGAGCTGGTCGAGCGGGTTCAGCTCAATGCCTTCTTCCTGCGCGAGGGCGAGGCGACCGAGACGAACCGGGGCTGGCGGTTCAAGCGGCTGTCGCTCGCCTTCGGCCACTCGGACACGGTCAACACGGTCCGCATTGACAGCCTGCGTATCCAGAGTTCCCTGCGCGACTTCGTCATCAGGGACCCGCTCAACGTCTACTACTCGCCGGACAGCCTCGTTTCCTTCACGCCCGGTGAACTCCTGACGATGACGCTCTACACGAACACCGAGGACTGCTTCGCTTTCCTGCACGCTTTCGCGGGCTGGCTCTTTGTCCGCGTGCCGTTCGAGCACCAGGGCGACGGTGTCCACGTCGGGACCTGGCACGCGCAGATTATCCCCGGCTTCCGGTTCGCCATCTTCGACCTGCTCAGCACCGGTACCCTGCTCGAGCGGGAAGGGCCGTACGACCATAACGGCTGGCTGTTGCCGTACATGATTGAGACCGCGGACTGACGCCCCGCTTCAACCTGCATCGCGCCGGGACCGGATTCGGTCCCGGCGCGGCGTATTGGCGCCGCGGCGTCAGGGCGTGGCGGGCGGCTCGGGGGGCAGGGGCTTCGTTTCCGTCCCGGGCGCGGGTTTGAGATGGACGGTGCGGATCGGGAACGGAATCTCGATGCCCTCTTCGCGGAAGCGGGCGAAGATGCGCTTGCGCAGGAGGTGCTGGACCTTGAACTGGTCCACGTAGCTGTTGACGTGGACGACGAGCGTGAAGCCGAGTGAGAAGTCGCCGAACCCGGGCATGAAGAGCACGTAGGGGGCGGGGTCGGCGAGCAGGTTCTCGACCTCGCCGATGGCCCGGGTGGATTCGTCAACCAGTACCCGCTCGATGTGTTCCGGGTCCGAGGCGTAGCTGACCCCGATTTCGATGTCGAGCCGGTGGCGCTGTTCCTTGAGATGGAAGTTCGTGACGACGGCCTGGGCGAGCCGGTCGTTGGGGACGATGATGATGTTGTTGCGGATGGTCCGAATCGTCGTTGCCCGCCAGGTGATGTCGGTGACGACGCCCTCGGCCCCGGTTTCAAGCCGGATGTAATCACCGGGCCGGATGTGCCGGGACAGGGTGATGTAGATGCCGGCGAAGGTGTTGGCGAGGGTGTTCTGCAGGGCGAGCGCGACCGCGAGGCCGCCGATGCCGAGCGCGGTTATCATCGGTGTGATGGAGATGCCGAGCGCGTGGAGCAGGATCAGTCCGCCGGTGATGATGATGGCGATGCGGACGGTGGTCTGGGTCAGCCCGACATAGGCGACCGCGTTGCCGCGGCTGGCGCCACTGTAGCGGATGAAGCCGATGGCGGCCTGGGCCGCGGCGTAGGTAAACGAGGCGATCAGCAGGACGAGCAGGACCTTGTCCGTGGCCCGGGTCAGTTCGAGCGGCAGGATGGCGATGCGCGAGGCGGCGTAGACGCCGCCGCAGATGCACCAGAGGATGAACGGTCCCCGGGTCGCGTCAATCAGGACGTTGTCAACCCGGGTGCGGGTCCGGGCCGCCCGTTTCCTGAGCCAGGTGAAGATGACCCGCCGGAAGATGAACGCGACCGCGACCGATACCGCTATCGCGAGCCCGGCCAGCACGTAGAAGATGAACCTTTCCCGGCCGCTCACGATATCGTTCACCCGATACTATAGGACGGCGAAGCGGGCTGTCAATCGGGCTTGATGCCGCCTTCGGGCCGGTTAGCCTGAGCGATGGAAGACCGCCTGGTCGGCCGCCGTCTTGCCGGTGAGTCGAGCCTGCGCCACGCCGCCCTGCGCGCCTTTGCGGCGGGGTTGGTGGGCGCCTTGTTGAGCCGGGTGGTGCCGTTCCCGGTGCCGGTCGGGCTGGCGGTAGCCGCACTCGCGCTTGCCGTGGCCCGGCCCAGCCGGGGCTGGTCGCTGTACCTTGCCCTGGCCGGGGCGGCACTGGCCTGGACCGCGGTGCGCGCGCCGATGCCGGCACGCCCGGAGGTCTTCGCCGAGCCGTCCTTCCGGGGTGTGGTGATGGAGGAGCCTCCGGCCGGACGGCCGGGCCGGATGGTGGTCGCGCTGGACCGGCCGGAAGGCGGCCGGGTGATGGTCTGGCTGAGGGACACGCTGGTGCGGCCGCGCTACGGCGATGAACTGGTCGTGCACGCGCCGGCGCGCGCTTTCGACCATCCCCGCAATCCCGGCCTGCCGGACCGGAACGAGCAACTCGCCCGACAAGGATACGTCGGCCGGAGCAACGTTTCGGGTCGCCAACTCGAACTGACCGGGCGCAACCGGGGCTCGAAGCCGGTGCGGGCGGTGGTCCTGCCGGCCCGGGCGCGGTTGAAGGAGCAGGTGGCGAGGCTCCTGCCCGGCGATCCGGGCGCGATACTGCTGGCCCTGCTGGCCGGGGACCGGCGCGACGTGACGCGGCCGACACTGACCACGATGAGCGATTCCGGGTTGCTGCACGTGCTTGCGGTTTCCGGCCTGCACGTCGGCATCATCGCCGGGTTGGTGTGGCTCCTGCTGGCGCTGGTCGGGGTGCGGGGCTGGTGGCGGTTCGCGTTGGGAACGCTGGCGATCGTCGCCTACGTGGTGTTCGTCGGGGCGCGGCCGCCCGCGGTGCGGGCCGGCATCATCGCCGTGACCGCGGCGCTGGCCTGGACCGGCCAGCGCCGGTTCGAAACGACCGCGGCGCTCGGGCTCGCCGGCCTGGCGCAGTTGCTGGTGAACCCGAACGCCTTCTTCGAGCTCGGTACCCGGCTCTCTTTCGCCGCGGTCGCGGCCATCTTCGCGGTGATGAACCTGGTGTTCGCGCGGCGGCAGGCGAGGAGACTGCCGGCCTTCCGGGCTTTCAGCTTTCCGGGCAAGGTGGCGGCGGCGCTGGCCGCGTCGGTGGCCGCGTTCGCCGCGACCGCGCCGTTCCTGCTTCACGCGTTCGGCCGGGTGCAGTTGCTGGCGATACCGATGAGCCCGGTCGCCATCCTGCTGACGACGCTGATCGTGCCGCTGGGCGGGCTGGCGACTCTGCTCTCCTCGATGTGGCTGCCGCTGGGAATGCCCTTCGCCGAGACGGTGCGCCTGCTCATCGGCGGCCTGCTCCGGCTGGCCGAGTTGACCGCGGGTTGCGAACCGACGATGCTCCGCTACGGCGGGTCGGGCCTGTGGCCGGCGGCGGCGGCGCTGGTGCTGTTTCTGCTCCTGCACGGCCGGGGCCGCCGGGCCCGGGTCGCGGCCGCGGCGGTCGTGCTCGCCGGTATCACCGTCTCGGTCTGGGCCGCGGCCCTGCGTCCGGCCGCGGAGCGGGCCTGGTTCCTGGACCCGAAGACTGGCGATGCGATGGTGTTCGAGGACGCGGCCGGACGGGTGCTGGTCGTGGATGCCGGGATTGACGGCCCGGGCGTGCTCCGGGATTTCCTGCTCCGGCGCGGGGTCCGCCGGGTCAGCGTCGCGGTCATCACCCACCCGGACCGCGACCACTACGGCGGCCTGCTCGACATCACGGGCAAGGTCCGCATCGAGCGGCTGGTTATCCCGACCGCCCACGGCCCGCCCGACTACCGGCGCCTGCTCGAACGGCTGGTTGCGGAGGGGACCCGGCTGGTCTTCGCCGGGACCGGTACCGGGCTCGAGTTCGGTGGGTTCCGGTTCCGTTTCGTGTGGCCGGATGAGCCGGCCCGCAGGCTCTACGCGGCGGAACTGCTCGGGGCGAACGACGTGTCGCTGGTCGCGCTGGCGGAACGCGGCGGCTACCGGATGCTGTTGACCGGGGACCTCGACCGGCCCGAACTGATTGCCGGGCGCGATATCCGGGCGCACCTGCTCAAGTCTTCGCACCACGGCAGTCGCAAGGGGAACGCACCGGAAGTCATCGAAGAGGTCGGCCCGGAACTGGTCGTGGTGATGGGGCGGTACCCGACCCCGGCCGGGTTGGAGGAGCGCCTGCCCGCGCCGGACATCGGCCACATCAATACCCGTCGCGACGGCGGTGTGTCGCTTGACTGGTCCGGTCCGCAGGGCGACCTGCGCCCGGTGGTCCGGGACTACCGGGGCCGGGTGCTGACGGTCGGACCCTGACCCGGCGTTACCGGGCTACCAGCGGTCGCCGCCGCCCCGGTCGCCGCGGCGTTCGGTGCGCGGGCGGGCGAGGTTGACGGTCAGGGCGCGGCCGGACATCTGGTGCTGGTTCAGGGCCGCCACCGCGGCCGCCGCTCCTTCGTCGGTCGCCATCTCGACGAAGGCGAAGCCGCGGGAACGTTCGGTGAAGCGGTCCTTGACGATTTCGACCGAGGATACCTCGCCGTGCCGGGCGAAGAGCTGGCGCAGTTCTTCTTCACTGGCGCTGAACGGCAGGTTGCCGACGAACACTCTGCTGGCCATATGCTGACCTCCGATGCCCGTGCCGCGGGGGCCGGGCGGGTTGCCGCTCGAGCCGGTTTCGAGGGAATGACGGGCGCGGGCCAGGCAGGACCGGACCGCATTGCCGATACCGACGCAAACGCTTCACGAGACCTCTCCGGTAGCGTGTCGAATACGAGGTCCCTTGCATTCGACAGGGCTATCGTAGGCGTCGAAGGCGGCTTGTCAACCGCGGGGGACGATTGCGGCGGGCGACTTGACCGGCGGGCGGGGACGGCTACGATGGGCCGATGCTCCGCCCAAACCGCGGCTCCTTCCGATCGTGAGCTCGCACCGGCGCTCGGTCGCGGTGCTCGGGTTGGGCGTGGTCACGCTGTCCTTCGCCGCGATTCTCATCCGGCTGACCGAAGCGCCGAGCCTGCTGATTGCGGTCGGCCGGCTGGCGGTGGCCTCGCTGGCGCTCGCGCCCTTCTTCTGGGCCCGCTGGCCGAAACACCGCCGGGAACTGCGGGGCCGCAACCCGTGGCTGTTCCTGCTTGCGGGCGCCCTGCTGGCGGCGCATTTCGCGCTCTGGATCGAGTCGCTCAACCGCACCAGCGTGACGAGTTCGGTCGTGCTCGTCGCCACCGACCCGATCTTCGTCGCGGTGCTCTCGCCGCTGATTCTGCGCGAGGGGTTGTCCGTGCGCGGCTGGCTGGCAATCGGCCTCGGGCTGGCCGGTTCGCTGGTCATCGGCCTGCCCGCGCTGGGCGAGCCGCAGTCGCTGGCCGGTAACCTGCTGGCGCTGGGCGGCGCGGCCTGCGCGGGCGGGTATCTCATCGTCGGCCGCCGGGTCCGCCGCGACACCGGGCTCATCGCCTACGTCTATGTGATGTACACCGCGGCCGCGCTCCTGCTCCTGCCCTTCGTGTTCGCGGCCGCGGTGTACATCACATA
>DSBX01000198.1 GCA_011049385.1 Caldifarciminota bacterium
GGTACTGGAAGGCGCGGGCGGCCCGACCCGGGCGGGGCAGGGGAGACCGGCGACCGGCGAGGATGTAGCGGAAACCGGGGCGGCGGCGGGCCGAGGGCTGGGGCGTGCCGTCCGGGTAGAAGAACTGGGGAGCAACGACGCCTGCGTCGGGACAGCGGTCCATGAACTCGACCAGCTTCGCAAGCGCATCCGGGGCGAAGATGAGGTCCGGGTTGGCGACGGCGAGATACTCGGTTCGGATACCCGACGCGGCCCGGTTGGCGGCCGCACCGTAGCCGAGGTTGCGGCCGGGCACGACCACGGTGGCGCCGAAACGGGCGGAGACCTTGCGGGTCGCATCGGCGGCGCGGCCGTTTTCCACGACGAGTATGCGTGTCGGGATCCGCGGGTCGCTCTGCGCCAGACTGGCAAGCGCCCGAGCGAGGTCGCGCGCCGAGTTATGGCTGACGAAGATAACCGTCAAGCGGGCGTTCTCGGCCGAGCGGGATTGCACGACTGCTAAGATAGGTTGAGCCCTGCCGGTGTCAAGCCGGGGCGTGACGACGCCGGTCGCATTACAGCGCCCGCTCCGTCCTCCCGGTTTGACTTCGCCTGTCCGCTCCCTAACATCCTCGGACGGAACTGGAGCGTCCCGGTACCGACCACTCGCCCGCACCGGTCCGCTCACCACACAGACATCAGCCTTCAGGGAGGAAAGATGGAAGTTATCGAATCCGGAATCGGTGAGCTGTTCCAGCCGCCGGACCCGGACGGTTTCCGCGAATGGGTGCGGACCGGCAAGAACACCGGCATGACCGACAAGGTCATGTCCGAGCAGGAAGCGGTGAGCCGGCTCGTGCAGGACGGCGACTACATCGGCACCGAGCTTTACGGCACGGTCCGCGCGCCGATGTCGCTGGTCCGGGAAGTCGTCCGACAGGGCAAGAAGCACCTGCGCGTGGCAGGCCAGGGCATCCACGAGATAGACCTGCTCCTCGCCGCGGACCTGGTCGACTCGCTCGACATCACCTACGTGGCGTGGGAAGTCTACGGCATCTCCGCCTGCCTGCGCCGGGCGGTCGAGTCGGGCCGGGTCAAGACCACCGACTGGTCGAACGGCGGCATCACCTGGCGGTTCAAGGCCGCGGCGATGGGGGTGCCGTTCCTGCCCGTCCGTGCGATGCTGGGCACCGACACGTTCAAGCACTCGGCGTCCAAGGTCGTGGCCGACCCGTTCACCGGCAAGCCGGTCTGCCTGGTCCCGGCGCTGTTCCTCGACGTCGGCCTGATTCACGTCCACAAGGCGGACAAGTACGGCAACTGCCGGGTCGAGGGCATCTCCGGGTTCGTCCACGAGATGGCCCGGGCCTCGAAGAAGCTCATCGTCTCGGCGGAGGAAATCGTGCCGACCGAGGAAATCCGGCGTTACCCGGAGCAGACCGTGATTCCCTACTACCTGGTGGACGCGGTGGTCGAGGCGAAGTACGGCTCGCACCCGGGCGAGATGTGTTACCGCTACTGGCGGGACGGCGAGCACCTGCAGTCGTTCCTCAAGGATTCGAAGGACCCGGATAAGGCCAAGGCCTATCTTGACAAGTGGGTGTACGGCTGTTCGGACCACGCCGCCTACGTCGAACTGGTCGGCGCGGACCGGCTGGGCCGGCTCGAATCGGAAATCGGAGGCCGCTGATGGCGAACTACAACGAGTCCGAATTCCTCATCTGTCTGGCCGCGAAGCTGATGTCGGACCGGACGACCGCTTTCGTCGGCACCGGCATCCCGATGCTGGCCGCGGCGCTGGCCAAGCGCACCCACGCGCCCGACCTTGTTTCGGTTTTCGAGTTCGGCGGCACCGGCGCGAGCCTGGAGAAACTGCCGCTCGGGGTGGCCGATTCGCGGACTTTCCACCGCGCGGTCGCGGCTTCGGGCATCTGCGACATCATGGAGACCGCCCAGCGCGGGTTCATCGAGTACGGCTTCCTTGGCGGCGCGCAGATTGACGCCTACGGCAACCTGAACACGACGGTCATCGGCCCTTACTGGCCGCCCAAGGTGCGTCTGCCGGGTTCGGGCGGGGCCAACGAGGTCGGCTCGTTCTGCTGGAAGACGATAATCATCATGCGCCAGCACGACCACAAGCGCTTCCTGCCCAAGATTGACTTCCTGACCACGCCCGGCTACCTGACCGGCCCCGGCGCGCGCGAGGCGGCCGGTCTGCCGTCGGGCACCGGGCCGTTCCGCGTCGTCACCAACCTCGCGCTGATGGACTTCGAGCCCGAGAGCAAGCGGATGCGGCTCATCGCGGTTCACCCCGGCGTCACCGCCGAGCAGGTGGTGGCGGCGACCGGTTTCGAACTGCTGGTCGCGGACGAGGTCGGCGTCAACCCGGAGCCGACCGACAAGGAACTGAAACTGCTCCGGGAGGAGATTGACCCGGACCACTACTACATCTAACCGGAGAAGAGCGTGATACTCAGCAAACAGCACGCGGACTTCCGGGCCGAGCTCCGGAAGTTCTCCCGCGAGGTCGTCCGGTGCGGCGCGCGGGTCTGCGACGAGCAGGGCGAGTTCGTGGACGGCAACGTCAAGGCGATGGCCGAGCGCGGCTACCTTGGCATTCCCTGGCCGAAGGAGCTGGGCGGGATGGGCCGCGACTACCTCTCTTACGCGATTGCGGTCGAGGAGATTTCCCGGGTCTGCGCCTCGACCGGCATCACCATCGCCGCCCACACTTCGCTCGGTACCTACCCGATCTACAAGTTCGGCACGCCGGCCCAGAAGGAGAAGTACATCCCGCGCCTGGCCCGGGGCGAGTACCTGGGCTCCTTCGGGCTGACCGAGCCCAATGCCGGGTCGGACGCGGCCTCGGTCGAGACGACCGCGAAGAAGACCGAAGACGGCTATCTCATCAACGGCTCGAAGCGCTTCATCACATCGGCTTCGTATGCGGGTACGGTCATCGTCGCGGCCAGCCTCGACCGCTCGCTGGGCCGCAAGGGCGTGACCTGTTTCATCGTCGAGACCGGGACGCCCGGCTTCAGTGTCGCTTCGGAAGAGAACAAGCTCGGCTTGCGCGGCTCCAACACGGTCGAACTGGCCTTCGAGGATATGCTCGTGCCGGCCGACAGCGTGCTCGGCAAGGAGTACGAAGGTTACCGGATCTTCATGGAGACGCTGGACGGCGGCCGGATTTCCATCGGCGCATTCTGCCTCGGCATGGCCCAGGGTGCGCTCGACGCGCTCGCCCGCTGGGCCGCGGGCTGTGGCCGGCTGTCGCAGATGGCCTCGGCCCGGCTCTCGGACGTCGCGACCGAGGTCGAAGCGGCGCGCCTGCTCGTCTACAACGCGGCCCAGTACAAGGACGCCGACGTCCGGGCGGACAAGGAGTGCGCCTTCGCCAAGCTCTACGCCTCGGAGGTTGCGGTCCGGGCCGCGGGCACGGCGATGGATGTCATCGGCCGGCCGGCACTGACCCCGGAATTCGACGTCGCACGGATTTACCGTGACGCCAAGCTCGGCGAAATCGGCGAGGGCACCTCGGAGGTGATGCGGATGATCATCGCCAAGGAGGTCCTCAGTGACATTGCGGCAGAACAACAGGAGGAACGATGAACTTCAGTCTCAACGAAGACCAGAAGATGATCCGGCAGATGGCGCGCGACTTCGCGACCAAAGAACTCGAGCCCAAGGCGGCGGAGATTGACGCTTCGGGCGAGTTCCCGCACGACTCGATCAAGAAGATGGCGGAGCTCGGCCTGCTCGTGATGGTGATCCCGGAGCAGTACGGCGGCGCCGGCTTCGACTTCGTCAGCCTTGCGATCGCGGTCGAGGAAATCTCGCGCGGCTGTGGCTCGACCGGGGTCATCACCGCGGTGCACAACTCGCTCGCGTCCTGGCCGATCGCCAACTGGGGCACCGACGCGCAGAAACAGCAGTACCTGCCCAAAATGGCGACCGGCGAGATGCTCGGCGCGTTCGGGCTGACCGAGCCCAACTGCGGTTCGGACCCGGCCTCGATGGAGACCAAGGCGGTGCTCGACGGCGACCACTACGTCCTCAACGGCGCCAAGCGGTTCATCACCAACGGCGGCGTCGCGGACGTCTTCATCGTCTTCGCGGTCACCGACCCGGCCGCCGGCAGTAAGGGCATCTCGGCCTTCATCGTCGAGAAGACCCATCCCGGCTTCTCGGTCGGCAAGCACGAAGAACTGCTTGGCCTGCGCGCGACCGCCAACTGCGAGCTCATCTTCGAAGACTGCAAGGTACCGAAAGAGAACCTGCTCGGCGGTCTCAACCAGGGCTTCAAGGTTGCGATGGGCACGCTCGACGTCTCGCGGATAGACATCGGCGCGCAGGCGGTCGGCATCGCCCAGGCCGCGTTCGACAAGGCACTGGCCTACTCGCAGGAGCGCAAGCAGTTCGGCAAGGCCATCTGCGAGTTCGAGATGATCCAGGAAAAGCTCGCGCTGATGGCGACGAGCATCGAAGCGGCGCGCCTGCTCGTCTACAGCGCCGCGGCCCAGAAAGACGCGGGCAAGAAGCGGTTCAGCAAGGAATCGGCGATGTGCAAGCTCTTCGCGGCCACGACCGCGGTCGAGGTCACAAAGGAAGCGGTGCAGATCTACGGCGGGTACGGCTACACCAAAGACTACCCGGTCGAGCGCTACTTCCGGGATGCCAAGTGCATGGAAATATACGAAGGCACCTCGGAAATCCAGAAGATCGTCATCGCCCGCAGTCTGCTCGGCTGACCCCCGGGCCGGCACTCACTTGACCCGGGAGGCGCGCACGCGCCTCCCGGGCTTTCTTGTCCGGTCTCAACCGGACTGCCACGCAGCGGAGGAAGAAGCAACCGCCGGTGGATGCCGGGGGAGAGGGAGTGGTCGAGCGGTCAGGTGGTCAAGCAGAGAGAACAGGGACCGGAAGCAACCGGCGGTCAGTTCTGCCGCGGCCGGCGCGGGTGGGTGAGCTCATACAGCCGCTCCACCGCCGCCCGCAACTGCCGGTAAGCCTTGCCGGTCAGGACGCCCGGTCCCAGCGCCTTCGCCCGAGCTTCGGCATCGCGCAACCGCTCCGCCCGTGTCTTCCGCGGCCGCCCCCGACCGGGCTTTGCCGGTTGTCTGAAGCCTCTTGTCTCTCTTCGCGTCCCCATTCCAGCAGTCCGTTCTGTGCCCTGTCCGTGCAATTCTCTGTCCGTCTCTGTGTCTCGGTGGTTCAATCTCTGCTCCGCTTCCGTCTGTTTCAGCGCTCGCCACACCATCCGGCCATAGTCCAGCGCCAGCTTCCGGACGGTGAGCGTCGGCGCAATCCCCAGCCGGTTCACCTCGCCCTCCACCATCCGGGCCAGCCGCCGCTGGTCCTGCGCCGAGCGCAACTGCCGCGACAGCGCCGCGGCCCGCTTCGCCGGGGCGACCGGCTTCTGACCGGCCCGCTTCCGCGCCGCCTCGGTCTTCCGGTCATAGACCTCAAGCCGTGACGCGTCCCGGCTATGGTCCCCGGCTAGGCCGGCCAGCGCAACCTCCCGGTCCGGCTTCTCCCGCAGGGGCGGCAGACTAGTGTACTGCGCCAGCGGCACGAGGATGTCGTTGAACGACGCCCGGCAGGCCCGCAGGTAGTCGGCAACCAGCCTCAGGCTTGGTTGGCTCAGCTTGCCGTTCTCCAACCGGCTGAGATGCAGGTTGAAGCTCGGCTTCCGGTTCATCACATAC